>JAAYZM010000088.1 GCA_012514835.1 Actinomycetales bacterium | reverse complement strand
CTTGGTGGGTCAGCTCGTCGGCGGCCATCGCGGGGGTCGCGTCCGAGTCCGCGGCGTAGCGCGAGCGGGCCTCGGCCTGCTGGGCGAGCGCGAGCACGAACACCGAGCCGAAGTGCCGCGCGAGCCAGGCGAGCGCGCGCGTCCGCAGCGAGCCGCGGCGCGGCTTGCCGACGTCGTCCCCGAGAAGTTCCAGCCAGTGCGCCTCGTGCCGCCCCTCGGCCTCGGCGAGGGCGAGGAAGATCTCTCGTTCCTCGCCACTTCGCCGAGCCGCGAACTCCCGGTACACCTTCGCCTCGGCGCGCTCGTCAGCGAGATGCTCCCGCCAGCGGCGGATGTCCTTGGCGTCAGGTCGGTCGGTCTGCACGCCACCACTATTTCAGGTGGTACGCCTCAGCCCTCGGAGCTCAGTCCCCGAAGCGCGCGACGAGCCGCCCCGTGACCTCGTGCTTCTTGAGCCGCTCGAGGCCCTCGCCGATCTCGTCGAACGCGATCTCCTCGTAGGCAGGAGCGATCTCGCCCTTGAGCATGAGCTCGCAGACCTCTTCGATGTCCTGGACCGTGCCGCCGAGCGAGCCCACGATCGTCTTGCCCAGGATGCTCGACGTGAGCACCGTGAACGTCGGCACTCCGAGACCCACCTGGACCACCTTGCCGCCGCGCTTGATCGCATTGATCGCCTTCTGCGTCGTGTCATAGCCCGCGTAGTCGACGATGAGGTCGAAGCCATCCGGGTTGTTGAGCGGGTCGTCGCCGGGCTTGATCGCCCACTCGTCGGCGTCCTTGACGCACGCCACCGCGCCCGCCTCGAGAGCGAGCGGCCAGACGTCTTCCTTTATCTCCGCGACGTGGACCTCGGCGCCCGCGAGCACCGCCGCTCGCGCGCCGATCTGGCCGAGCCCACCGAAGCCGATGACGCCGACCTTCATGCCCGCGGCCGCGCCGCCTTCCTTGATCATCGCGTGGTAGGACGTCATGCCAGCATCCGTCGCGAGTGCGGCGAGCGAGAGGTCGAGGCCCTCAGGCACGCGAGCGAGGTCGCGGTAGTCGGCCGCGAGCTTGTCCGCGAAGCCGCCGGGCGTGAACATCCCGAGCGGGGGCTGCACGCCCGAGGAGTTGACGCCGACGACGTCACCGACCGCGAACCCTTCGACCTCGGAGCCGAGCGCGGTGATGACCCCGGCGTTCTCGTGGCCCTGCGTCATGGGCACGAACGGCATCATCTGGTCGCCGATCTCCATGTACATGATGTCCGAGTGGCACAGTCCCGCGGCCTTCACGTCGATGATGACCTGCGTGGGCGAGGGCGTCGGGTCCTCGATCTCGTTGAGCTGGATGGGGGCGCCGTCGCCCATGTACTGCCAAGCCTTCATGACTCGCTCCTCTGCCGTCCGTGCGGGATCGTCGCTGTCGTCCTGACCCTAGTCACTTATTCGTTTAAGTGCTAGCGTCGCAACGATGCCGCCCACGCTCCGTCCCCCCGCCGCTCGACCTCGCCGCGTCACGATCCGCGACGTCGCGACGGCCGCGAGCGTCTCGACCGCGACGGTCAGCTACGTCCTGAACGACACCCCCGGGCAGACCATCACCGAGGCGACGCGACGCCGCGTGCGCGAGGCCGCCGTCGCGCTCGGGTACTCCCCCCACGGGGTCGCACGAGCGCTGCGTGAGGGCCAGTCCCGGATCGTGCTGCTCGCCGTCCCCTCGATGCGGGGCGGGCGTGGCCTAGAGAGCTTCGTGGCCGGCATGAGCGCCGAGCTCCGCACGCTCGACCACTCGCTGCTCGTCACGACCAGCGAGGACGGCCTGCCCCGCGAGGCGATCCAGGCGATCGCCCCTCGCGCCACTCTCCGCCTCGCGGACTTCCTTGCCGAGTCGGCGTGGCGCGGCCCCGTGCTCGGCGCCTTCGACGGGCGGCTCGCGGGCCTCGAGTTCCACACCCTCACGCAGCTGCGGCACCTTGCCGAGCGCGGGCACCGCGACATCGCCTTCGCCCTGCCCGACCACCCGGACCCGATCGCCGACCAGCGCGTCGCCCACGTCGAGGGCGCCGCCACCTCCCTCGGTCTCGGTCCCGTCCGGGTGCTCCGCCTCGAGATGGGCGAGGACGCGCACGCGCGCCGCGCAGCCGTCCGCGAGCTCGCCGAGGCGACGCCCGTCACCGCCGTCGCGACCTACAGCGACGACGTCGCGCTCGGCGTGCTCGGGGCGATGGCGGCCCTGAGGCTCCGGGCTCCAGACGACCTCGCCGTGATCGGCTTCGACGACGGCGAGGCGGGGCGCGTCTCCCAGCCCGCGCTCACGACCGTCCGGATCGACGCCGGAGGGTTCGGGCGCCGAGCCGCGCGCGTCGCGCTCGGCCTCGACCCCGGCGAGTGGGTCGAGTCCCCGTCCGAGGTCATCGTGCGCGCCACGACGTGAGTCCCAGCTCCGGCACGGAGGCGCAGCCGGTGGACGTATGGTCGTCGCGGCGGCCCCGGTGCGGGAGGATCCCCAGATGGGGATCGAGCGGACGAAGAAGCTGACGGCGGCGCTGGCACTGGGAGCACTCGCGCTCGTCGCGGGCTGCACGAGCACACCGGCCGAGGGCCCGACGTCGGCCCCACCTCCTGTGACCGGCGACGGCGGACGGCTGCCCTCCACCGAAGACGCCCCATACCGGGACGCGAGCGTGCCGACGGCGGAGCGCGTCGCGGACCTGCTCGCACGCATGGACGTGGTGGACAAGGTCGGCCAGATGACGCAGGCCGAGCGCGGCCAGGCGGGCCCCGGGCTCGTCAACGCGCTGCGCATCGGCTCGGTGCTCTCGGGCGGTGGCTCG
>JAAYZM010000011.1 GCA_012514835.1 Actinomycetales bacterium | reverse complement strand
CAACGCCCACTGGTCGCACCTCGCGCCGACGCGCGGGGGAGCAGCTCCCGGCTGGCGCCTCCAGGGTCACAACGTGGGGCCGTCGGTCTCGACAGCAGACTGGTTCGCCGGACGAGGTCGCTGATCGACCGCCGCACTTCGTGGGTGCGGGGGTCCGTCAACGCTGCGCGCTCTTGGTCGGTCTCGTTGTCCTGAGCCACGACACGAGCGCCGGGAGGGGAGAGGCCGGGCGCGGTAGATTAGGCGCGAGCGGCGTTGAGGTCGTATGATTCTCGTCGTTGTTCACGGGGCTGTGGCGCAGCTGGTAGCGCACCTGCATGGCATGCAGGGGGTCAGGGGTTCGAGTCCCCTCAGCTCCACCCGAGGAAGAGCCCGGTCGTCAGACCGGGCTCTTTCGCTGTGTGGAGTGCGCTCGGTGTGCAGTGCGCTCGGTGTGGAGTGCGCTCGGTGTGGAGTGCGCTCGGTGTGCAGTGCGCTCGGTGTGGAGTGCACCATGTCGAGTGCGCCATGTGGAGTGCGCTGCGTCGAGACGACGCATCTTCTCCGTGCCACGTGTCTCCGCTCGTCCTGACTCGAGCCCCGAGCCCAAGATCGCGGATCCGCGGACCGCCTGAAGATCGAGCAGCTTGCAGCTTGCAGCTTGCAGCTTGCAGCTTGCCGCTCGCTGTCCGCTGTTTGCCGCCGGCTGTTCGCCGTCCGCTGCTCGCCGCCAGCGTTGCTGGCTTCGGCGCCGATGGTGCCGACTGTGGTTGGCCGGTGTCCAGGCTCGCGAGGTCGGCGTTGCGCCGCTTGCTCCGTGGCGCACGGAGGGTCCACCGGCTAGAAGAGTGCCTCCCCGGGGGCGCGGGCAGCACCAGGACTCCCAGCACCTCGTCCGGGAGATCGCGATGATGCCGGCGTCCGTCTGAGGCTTGGGTCAGGGGGTCGCAAGCCCTTCCGTGGTGCGCTCACGGGGTTGACGGATGCCACCGTCCTAGGCGGACTTGTGCGCAGTGAGGGTGACTCGTTGCTCTCGTTGTCCTCGACGCCCGGCCGAGGATCCTCCTGTGGGACTCCACGTGCTCGAGAGGCCTGGGGTGGGTGCTTTCTACGCCGAGCCCGTGGCGTGATCTCGTAGCTTGCGAGGGGCAAGCCCGCGCCCGGCGGGCCCGGTGGCGCGGTGCTGCGACGCAAGGTGAGGTCCTGTGCGTGGACGACCCCGTGGTGCGCGGTGCACAGCAGGACCGCGTTGTCGATGTCGGTCGGGCCGAGGTCGCGGCCCCACCACGCGATGTGGTGGATCTCGCACCAGCGCGCGGGGATCTGGCAGCCGGGAAAGGCACAGTGGCGATCCCGGGCGATCACGAGTCGACGCTGGGCGCCGGTCCACAGGCGCTTGGTGCGGCCGAGGTCGACGGGGACGGACTCCGCGTCAAGGACGATGCGGGTGACGGCGGCGTCGCACAGGATGCGCGCGGTCTCGCTCGGGGGAACGGGGGTGCCGTCCTCGAGGGTCGCCGGGCTGAAGGTCTCGGACGCGCCGTCGACGGCCTCCGCCGGGTCGGCGTCATCTCTGCGGCGCTCGCGGTCCGCGAGGTCCAGCGCGCGAAGGCCGGTGAGGGTGTGCTCGGTGACGATGAGCGAGACGTGCGGGGGCACGTGTCCGCCCGGCTTCGAGCTCGGGTCGCTCAACGCGCCTTGCGCGAGGGCGTCGAGGGCGTCCGCGGCGCGTTGCGTGGGGTCACGGTCGTCGTCGCTGCTCGGGACAGGCGTCACGGCCTCGAGCGCGAGGCGCAGACGGTGCCCGGCCATGCGGTCGAGTCGACCCTTGAGGATCGTGCCGCCGGGGGTGTCCGCAAGCGAGAGGAAGCGGGCGCGTCGTTGGGTTGCGTGGTCGGCCTCGAGCCGCGTCGGATCGAGGCGCGCGGCCCATGCCTCGGCGGCGCGCGCGAAGCGGGGCGCGTCGAGATGCTTCGCGGACTCGAGCAGCTCGGCGCTCGCCGCCGGGTCGGCCAACGCCTTCGCGACCCGGTCCTTCCGGTCCGCGCCTCCCGAGCCAGCGACGCGAGCGAGGGCCTGGGCGTGCTCTCCGGTGAGCTGGCCCGTGGCCAGGGCGTCGCTCGCCCCGGGTACTTGTGCGAGCGTCCGCGCGGTCGCGAGCTCACGGTGCGCCGTGCCCTGACCGGTTCGAGTGGTCCGTGATCGCCATCCCGCGAGGGACGTGTCTCGCCCCTGACCGCGCCACGCCCCGGTGCGGTCGACCTCGGCGAGAACCTTCGACCTCGCGAGGTCGACCAACCGGGCTGACTCGTCGAGCGCGGTGAGGGTGCGCAGCAGCGCGGCGGTGCCCATCCCCTTGACCTCGCTCTCGGCGACCTCACGGACGAGCTCGGCCACGGCTTCGGCCGCGCCGACCACGGGTGCGGAGCGGGGGAGGTCAGGGGCCAGCGCTAGCGTCTCGCCCATCTCGCCCCCTCTCCGTCGGTCCCGGCGGTCGTGCCGGGCAAGTACCTTGCCACTCGAACGTATGTGCTAGTTTGGTCAGCAATGTCCAGAATGTCAACAGGGGGGTGCCATCGCCCCTACCGGCGCCCCGCCCTCCGCCGAGCACGTCACCCGCCCCACCCGATCGCGCCCGCGAGGATCGCGGCGCACCACGTGGTCCCGGCATGAGCGAGCTCACCGATCACGTGCAACAGCTCGCGGCAGCTGCGGGTGTCCAGGCCCGTGGTCGGTTCGTCGGAGAAGAGCCCCTCGGGGGAGTCCGCGAAGCTCGGGGCGAGGCCGAGCCGACGGCGGACCTCGCCGGAGGAGGTGCGTACGAGACGGTTCGCGGCGCCCGTGTGAGGTCGGAGGGTTCGAGCAGCTCAGCGATGTGCCCACGCGCGGCCTGGGTCCGCAGCTCTGCGAGGCGCACGAACGCCATGAGGTTCACGGTGCGCGTGAGCGCCTCGTCGACAGCTGCGGACCTTCCCTCGAGGCGGATGCGTCGGCGGACCTCCTCGGGCTGGGAGGTGACGTCGATGCGTGTGACCCGTGCGACGCCGTCGTCGGCGGGAAGGAGGGTCGTGAGGATCGAGATGGTTGTGGTCTTGCTGGCGCTGTTCGCGCGGAGCGTGCCGAAGATCTTCCGCGTTCGACGTCGAGGTCGAGCCCGCCCAGGACGCGCGTGCTGCCGAAGGCCTTGCTCGTTCAGCCGGACCTGCTCGCCTTGCCGTCGAGCCACAGCGTGTCGAGCTCGTCCCGGTGGGACCCGCTCGAGCCGACGTGCTTGGCGTCGATCTTGGGCCCCTTCTTGATGACGTGCACGAGTGCCATCCCGTGCCCGCGCCCGAGCCCGTAGTCGGTCTTGAGCCACTCGAGGATCTCGCCGGCCTTGACGGACGGGTCGTCGTAGCCGTGGGCCTTCGCGGCGTCGACGAGCTCGCGTGGGGTGAGCCCGGTCTTGTCCTCGATCGCGTCGAGGTATGCCTGGAACGACATCTCAGGCACCTACGAGCGTCGACTCGAGGCGGGCGTAGGAGGCTT
>JAAYZM010000087.1 GCA_012514835.1 Actinomycetales bacterium | reverse complement strand
GGGGAGGATCTGATCGAGAGGAGTCGAAGGTGCAGTCACGGGGCACAGCCTAGCGATCGGCCTGGTCGCGGGCCGCGAGGGTCCAGCGGACCCGTCAGGCGTCGTCGGCGCTCCCACGTGCCGCAGCCCGCGCCTCGCGCGCGTGCTCGATGCGCCACGCGACCCCGGGCCGCCCCTCGCGGTCCACGGCCGCGAGAATGGCGCCGCCGGTCGCGGTCAGCGCCTGGATGAGGCGGTCACGCCGGGCCTCGCGGTCCTCGCGCGTCTCGCCCGCCACGCGCACGGGAAGGTTCGCGAGGAGCAGCGGGGCGGTGAGCCCGGCGAGCACGAGCGCGGCCGTGCGGGGGGCCTTGCCGAGCACGAGCGAGAGGCCCGTCAGCGCGGTGATCGCGCCATGTACCTGGACCACGCGGCGCAGGATGGGCCCCTCGAGGTAGACACCCAGGTCCCGACCCGCGACCGACCCTGCCCGCTCGGCGACGGGCCGCAGCGCAGGAGCGGCGGCCGCGGCGTGCTTGTCCGGGTGGCGGACGGCGTCGATGCCCTGGGACACGAACCACGACGCGAGCATCGCGCGGGCGAGGGGGCGGGCGATCATGGCTAGAGCACCCCGCCGGCCGCGTCTGGAGCGTCAGCGGACTCGCCGCCGTCGCCGATCTGCTCGCGGGCCACGTAGTTCTCGAGGTCGAACAGGTTGGACCCGGCGCGCTCGGCCACCGTGAGGAGCGTGGTCGCCGACGCGACCTCCTCGACCTGCTCCTTGAGGAACCACAGCAAGAACTGCTCGCCCAGCGCATCGCCCTCGGCGCGAGCCGCCGCGAAGATCGCCTCGATCTGCGACGTGACCTGCTTCTCCTGGGCGAGCGCGAGCTTGATGGGGGTCACGACGTCCTCGAAGCCGTTGACCACGTCCCCGCTGCCGGGGATCTCGACGGACAGGTCACGGTCGAGCATGTACTGCACGATCATCATCGCGTGGTTGCGCTCCTCGATCGCCTGGCGGTAGTAGTGCCGGGCGAGCTGGGGGAGGTCCTGCGCGTCGAACCACACGGCGATCGCGATGTACTGCTGGTGGGCGTTGAACTCGTGACCTACCTGCTCACGGAGCAGCTGGAGGAACTTGGAGTCGCTCATAGGACCAACCTAACGCGTCATGCCCGCGCTCCCCACCGGGAACGGAAGGTGGACAGGGAATGACGCCGACGGCGGTCGCGTTGGGACGGATGTGACCCTCCTCGCAACCCGGCCTGCGCGCACCGTGCGCCGCGCCGTGCACGCGTGCCCCCCGCTAGGCTCGGTGGTGATGACCGATCCCACGCCGGTGGACCCGGCGACCGAGGACGACGCCGCGCGCACCGCCCGCTTCGAGGCCGACGCGCTCGCCTACGTCGACCAGCTCTATGGCGCCGCCCTGCGGATGACGCGCAACCCCACCGACGCCGAGGACCTGGTCCAGGAGGCCTACACCAAGGCGTTCGCTGCGTTCCACCAGTTCAAGCCGGGCACCAACCTCAAGGCGTGGCTGTACCGGATCCTCACGAACACCTTCATCAACACCTACCGCAAGAAGCAGCGCGAGCCGCAGCAGTCGGTGGGAGAAGAGGTCGAGGACTGGCAGCTCGCGCGCGCCGCGTCGCACACGTCCACGGGGCTGCGCTCCGCGGAGACCGAGGCGCTCGACCGCCTGCCCGACTCCGCCGTCAAGGACGCACTCGCCGAGCTGGGGGAGGACTTCCGGCTCGCGGTGTACCTGGCCGACGTCGAAGGCTTCGCCTACAAGGAGATCGCGGAGATCATGGGCACGCCCATCGGGACCGTCATGTCCCGACTGCACCGCGGGCGGGCCCGGCTGCGCGAGCTGCTGTGGGACTACGCGCAAGAACGCGGAATGGTCCCGGCGGGGGCCGAGGAGGACGCATGAGCACGCACGACGACGGCCCCCAGGGAGAACGGGTCGACTGCGCCCAGGCGATCGATCAGCTCTTCGAGTTCCTCGACGCGGAGATGGACGACGCCCGCGGCGACCTCATCCGGGTCCACCTCGCCTCGTGCGAGCAGTGCCTCGCTGAGTACGACGTGGTGGATCACATCAAGGCCCTCGTGAAGCGGTCCTGCGGTGAGCGCGCGCCCGAAGAGCTCCACGTGCGCATCCGCACCCAGCTCACCGTGCTGCGCGCCGAGCTGGGCTGAGCACGTCGGACAGAAGAACCCCGGCCCCTACGAGGCTCGGGGCAGACGAAAAGGCCCGGTGCGCTGCACCGGGCCTTCGTCACGTCCTCAGGCGTTGGGACGGTTGCCGTGGTTGGCTGCGTTGCCCTTGCGGGAGCGACGCTTGCGACCGCGCTTGCTCATGAGGTTCTCCTTGGGTCTGCGGGCGTCGCTGGTTCGCGACGAACCCGCCTATGGTCCCACACGCGCCGCGGTGGGCCGAACGGGCCGGTGCGCGGGGGTGCGAACCGGGCGCGATCGGGCTCAAGTTCGCGCCCGCGTCGCCCGATGAGGTGATGGTGAGCGACCAGCCTCTTTCCGTCATCCCGTTCCTGCACGCCCTCGCGGGGACCAACGGCTCCGACCTGCACTGCAAGGTCGGCTCCGCGCCGCGCGTGCGCGTGGACGGGCGGCTGCGCAAGCTCCAGGTGCCGGACCTGCGTCCCATCGACACCGAGAACATGCTCATCGAGGTGCTCCCCGAGGACCTCGTGGACACCTACCGGCGCACCCACGAGGCGGACTTCGCGTACTCGCTCAAGGGTGTGGGCCGGTTCCGCGTCAACGCCTACCAGGCGCGCGGCACCAACGCGCTCGTGTTCCGGCGCGTGGCCGTGGGGGCGCAGTCGCTCGCGGAGCTCGGGCTGCCCGAGGTGGTGGGCGAGCTCGCGCTCGAGCCGCGCGGCCTCGTGCTCGTGACGGGTCCCACCGGATCGGGCAAGACGACGTCGCTCGCGTCGATGGTGGACCTCATCAACTCCTACCGCGAGGTCAACATCGTCACGATCGAGGACCCGATCGAGGTGCTGCACTCGGACAAGAAGGCGATCGTCTCCCAGCGCGAGGTGCGCCAGGACACGGCCGACTTCAACTCCGCGCTGCGCGCCGCGATGCGCCAGGACCCCGACGTGATCCTCGTGGGCGAGATGCGTGACGTCGAGACCGTGCGCGCCGCCCTGTCCGCGGCCGAGACCGGTCACCTCGTGCTCTCGACGCTCCACACGATCGACGCGCAAGAGACCATCAACCGCATCGTCGACTTCTTCCCGCCGCACGAGCAGAAGCAGATCCGCACCGCCCTGGCCCAGGCGCTGCGCGGCGTGATCTCGCAGCGCCTCGTGCGCCGCCAGGACGGCTCCGGGCGTGCCGTGGCCGTCGAGGTGCTCGTCAACACGGGCCGCACCGCCGAGGCGATCCTCGACCCGATCGACTCCACGCCGATCATCGACCTCATCGCCGAGGGCGGCTACTACAAGATGCAGACCTTCGACCAGCACCTGCTCCAGCTGATCCGCGACGACGTGGTCTCCTACGAGGACGCGATGTCGATCGCGTCGAACCCGCAGGACCTCACGGTCGAGCTGCGCGCCGCGGGGCTCGTCTCCTAACCCCGCTCTGCCAGGGGAGGACAGTTCCCCGTTGCATGATCTCCGAACGCGATATAACGTGTCTCTCGGAACGAGATATATCGCGAGAGGAACCCCTGCTATGCCGACCGAGTCCTGGGTCGTCTCCGGCCCCCAGATCATCGAGCTCGAGGAGATCCGCGCGCTGCGCGTGGGTCTCGTGGGTGGGCGTGTCGACGTCGTGGCCCACGAGGACGACGCGGACCGCAGCGCCCGCGTCGAGGTGCACGACGTCGACGGACGTCCGCTCGAGGTGAGCCTCGTGGACGGCGAGCTCAAGGTGGGCTACGGCCACACGCTCGGCGGCTGGGAGTCCTTCCTCGACAAGCTGCGCAACTTCTCCGACAAGGACTCCGCGTCCGTGCACATCGCGATCCCGCGAGATGCCCGGGTGCGCCTCGGCACGGTCGCGGCCGAGGGGCTGCTGGCGCGCGTGCGCGAGGACGCCCAGGTCTCGACGGTCTCGGGCGCGCTCGTCACGGACCACACGCTCGGCGCGCTCGCCGCGAAGACGGTCTCGGGCGAGATCTCGGTGCGCGACCACACGGGCGACCTCACGCTCTCGACAGTCTCGGGCGACCTCACGGCCTCGGGCGCGCTGAGCCGGGTCACCACCAACTCCGTGTCGGGCGCCGTCTCGCTCGATCTCACGAGCACCACGAGCACCCTGTCCGCCACGACCGTCTCGGGCGACGTGACGCTCCGGCTGCCCCACGGAGTGGGGCTGGGCGTCGAGGCGAAGGCGGTCAGCGGGCGCGTCGTGATCGACGGCGTGGACCACACCTCGAGCCGCCCCGGGCGCACCCACGTGGACACGCGCTCGGGCGGGACGGGCTGCTACGTGACCGTCTCGACCGTCTCGGGCAACCTCACCGTGCTGCGGACGAGCGCCTCGTGACTCCCGTCTTCGCGCACGGCCAGCTGCGGCTCTACCTGCTCGCTCTCCTCGAGCAGGGTCCGCGGCACGGCTACGAGCTCATCACGGCCCTCGCCGACCGCTTCGGCGGCACGTACCGCCCGAGCGCCGGGACCATCTACCCGCGGCTCGCGCGCCTCGAGGAAGAGGGGCTCGTCGAGCGGACCTCGGGGGACCGGCGGTCCACCTACGCGCTCACGGACGCCGGCCGGTCCGAGCTCGACGCCCGCCGCGAGGACCTCGCCGAGCTCGAGGAGAACCTCGCCGAGACGGTCCGCTCGCTCGCGGACCAGGTCCGCTCGGAGGTCCGGGACTCGATGCGCGGGCTGCGGGCGGATCTCGCGGCGGCCGCACAGTCCGCGCGTGCCGGGGCCACCTCCTCGCCCCCGCCGTCGGACACCGCGAAGGACCGCACGGACGCGCGGGTCCGGCTCGCGGAGGCCGAGGCGGAGCTGCGCGAGTTCCGCGACGGGCTGCGCACAGAGCTGCGCACCGCGACGGCTGGGGGCACTCCGCTCAGCCCGCTCACGCTCGAGACCATCCGCACCGTCCTGGACCAGGCGCGCACGTCGATCCGCGCGACCCTCCCCTGACCCCCATCTCTCCACCGCGCCCGACCCCACCCCTCCGCTGACTTCGGCAGTTGCAGCTGACTTCGGCACGCACAACTGCCGAACTGGGTTGCTACTGCCGAAGTCAGCGGAGGGGGAGGGGACTAGCGGGTGGGGCGAGCGGGGGGCGGGTTAGTCGGTGGGGAGGCCTAGCCAGTGGTGCCAGCCCGTGTGGAGCACGAGCCATGCGAGGAGGCCGTAGCCGGCCTGACCCGGGTGCGAGCCGTCACCCGCGGCGAGGTCCGCGGCCCACTGCTCGTGGCCCACGAGCGGGGCGAAGGTCTCGACGTAGGGGATCGCGCGACGCGTGGTGACGTCCGCGAAGGCGGCGGAGAGCTCGCCCACGCCGTCGGCGTGCGGCCCGCCGGGAGGGGGTCCGACGACGAACACCTCGAGACCGCGCCGCTGAGCGATGTCGAGCACGTTGGCGAGGTTGAGGCGCGAGCGCGCGGGGGAGATGCCCGCGTCGAGGTCCGCCCGGCCCAGGCCGATCACGAGCCGGTTGTCTGCCTCGGGGTGCGTGCGCCGCGAGACCTCGAGGTCCCAGCGCTGGCTGAGCTCGGCCGTGGTCTCGCCCGGCACGGCGAGCGGGAGCACCGTGAGGGGCGTGGGGGTGGGGGTGCGTGCCGCGACGCGGCCCACCCAGCCGAGGCCGCGCGGGTCACCCACGCCAGCCACGAGCTCGTCACCGATGACGCATACGCGGACCGCCCGCTGCTCCACTGACTTCCTCCCGGTACCTCGCCAACTCGCGAGCGTCCGGGTGTCCCGGGTGCGCCGCCGCCCCCAGTGTCCCGCGGGGTCCGGCCCACGGGGGTGGCGACGCGCCCGGAGATCAGCGCAGGCTGCGGTACGGCGCGTCGGGGAGCGTGCCGACGCTCCACGGCTCGTGCGATCGGGGCGGGGGTCGGTGCCCGTAGCCGTCCTGGCGGACGATACGGACGGTGAGCAAGAGGAGGAGGATCAGGGCTGCGGAGATGATGAAGGTCGTCATGGCAGAAAGTCTGCGCTCATCCATATTCTGCCGCGAGAGGCAGATATGCCCACATCCGTAGATTTTCTGCCATCATCGAGGCATGTTGAAGAACGTCACCGCCATCGCCGTCCCCGGCCTGTCGATCTTCGAGCTCGCCGTCGCGTGCGAGGTGTTCGGGCTCGACCGCACGGATACGGGCGGCCCGAAGTTCGACTTCACCGTGTGTGCGCCGCAGACCGGCATCGTGGCGTCCAAGCCCGGGGGGCTCGACGTCGTCGTCGACCACGGCCTCGAGGCGACCCGCAGCGCGGACGCCGTCATCATGACCGCGTACGCCGCGGGCTCCGGTCCCGCCCCGGAAGCCGTGCTCGAGGCGCTGCGCGAGGCGCACGCCCGCGGCGCGTGGATCCTCGCGATCTGCTCGGGGTCCTTCGCGCTCGCGGACGCGGGACTCCTCGACGGTCGCAGCTGCACCACCCACTGGATGTACACCGACCAGCTCGCCGACGCCGCCCCTCGCGCGCGCGTGTGCCCCGACGAGCTCTACGTCGAGGACTCTCGCATCATCACGTCCGCGGGCACGTCCGCGGGCATCGACGCGTGCCTGTACCTGGTGCGCCGCGAGCTGGGCCCCGCCGCGGCCGCCCAGATCGCGCGCCGCATGGTGGTGCCCCCGCACCGCGACGGTGGCCAGGCCCAGTACATCGAGCGCCCGCTGCCTGTCGAGGCCGACTCGCTCGCCGGGCTCCTCGACTGGATGCTCGAGAACCTCGACACCGAGCTCACCGTGCCCGAGCTCGCGCGCCGGGCCCTGATGAGCGAGCGCACCTTCGCGCGCCGGTTCCGCGCCGAGACGGGGACGACGCCGGCCGCCTGGGTGGCCCGCCAGCGCCTGCTGCGCGCGCAAGAGCTCCTCGAGGGCTCGACGCTCTCCGTGGACGAGGTCGCCGCACGCTCAGGCTTCGGGACGGCCGCCGTGCTGCGTCACCACTTCACGCGCTCACTCGCGACGACCCCCCTCGCCTACCGGCGCCGCTTCCACACCCCTCAGTCGCAGCTCGCCGTGCCCGCGGGGACGAACAGGTAGTCCATCTCGCCCGTCGTGACGACCATGACTGCCTCGCTCGCGGGATGGAGCCACGTCTCCTGGCCGTCGAGGACCTCCCACGCGGGTTCGCCGTCGGCGAGGCGCCACAGGACACCGTCGAAGGGGCCGACGACGGGACGCTCGCAGCCCGCACGCTCGAACCACACGTAGCGTGCGCCGTTCGGCACCTCGCCCTCGTGGCCGTCCTCGATCGCGGGCTCGGGCTCCGGCTCGGCCTCCTCGATCGAGGGAGCGTGGTGGATCTGGGCGTCGGTCGCCTCGGAGCCCGGTGCGCGCAGGTCTACGTCTACGTGGGTGCGTTCCTCGGGGGCGCCCCACGGCGGGTCGTCCGCGTCGAGCTGGACGTGGAAGGGCCCCTCGGGAAGCAGCGACCGCTCGACGGCGACGACGTACGCGTGCGGGTTCGCGT
>JAAYZM010000086.1 GCA_012514835.1 Actinomycetales bacterium | reverse complement strand
GCGTCCGGCGCGAGGCCCGCCGTCACGTCGAGCAGCCCCTCGCGCAGCGCCGTGACGGTCCTGTCCACCGGACCGGCAGCGGCCACCACGGTGGGCGGGCCGACCCCGTGGGCGAGCGCCACGACGTCCTCGCCCGGTTCCGTGGGCCCGAGCCGGACCGTCGCCCGCACCCGCTCCCCGTACCGCGCCTTCGCCCACTCGCCGTCCCCGAGCACGAGCACGCGGGCAGCTGCTCCACCCGCGAGTCCGCGCCCGGCCACGGCGCGCACGGCGAGCACGACTCGGTGCCCCTCCCGCGCGGTGAGCGGCGCGGGCTCCGAACGCACCACGCCCTCCAGCGTGACGACGGCGCGGTCCGCGACGAGACCGTCGAGCGGGCCCGCCTCACGCAGGGCGAGCTGTCCCGCCGCCGAGGTCGCGACGGCCGCGAGCGCGAGCGGGACGAGCACGGTGTGACCCCGCAGGCTCGCATGGCGCGACGAGCGGGGCGGAGGCGCCGACGTCGGACCTCGTGCCGCCCTCGGAGCGCGGCCACGGAACCCGGCCACGATCCCGACCGCGAGGGCGAGCCCCGCCACGGCGGCGACGTGCGCGGCGGGCAACGCGACGAGCAGCACGGCCCCGAGCCATGCGACGAGGGCCGCCGGGACGAGGCGCAGGTCCGTGGGCCGCACCCCCGGAGCAACCGGGCGCCCCTCAGACACGCACGAGGCCCTCGAGCTGCCCGAACAGGCTGGGCCCGATCCCGGACACCTCGAGCAGCTCCTCCACCGCAGAGAACCGGCCGTGCTCCGTGCGCCACGTGACGATCCGCTCCGCGAGCACGGGCCCGATCCCGGGCAGCGTCTCGAGGAGGGTCGCGTCGGCGGCATTGAGGTCGACACGGGGGTCCGACGGCGCACCGCTCTCGCCCGGCACCTCGCCGGCTGGCCCCTGCCCGCGCCGCGGCACCACCACCTGCTCCCCGTCCTCGACCGTGCGCGCGAGGTTCAGCGCCCCCAGGTCCGCCTTGCCGGTCGCTCCCCCGGCCGCCTCGACGGCCTCGGCCACCCGAGCACCCGCGGTGAGCTCCACGACGCCCGGCTCGTTCACGGCACCCACCACGTGCACCACCAGCCGGGCCCCATCTTCGCCCGCCGGGTCCGCGAACGGATCACTCACGTCCGCGGCCGAGGCCGCCCCGCCGAGCGGCACCACGTCCGAGGGCGCCGCCGTCCACCCGCGCAGCACGACGGCCCCCGCCACGACGAGCAGGGTGAGTCCGACGACGACGGCCGCCCGGCCCGTCAGTCCCCACCGGCGGGTCGGTGCCTCGCGGAACGGGTCCGGGTGCTCGAGCGGGTGGCCGTGCGCGGCGGTGTACGCGGTCGCGGCAGCGGAGAGGGCGCCCGATCGCAGGCGCGCGACGAGGTCGTCCGCGTCCGGGTCGGGGCCTGGGCCTGGAGCCGGAGCCTCGACCGCACCCGGACTCCCGGCCATGTCCACGACCTGACTATGTGCTGCCTCGGGACTCGAGTCCTGGTCCGCACGGGCGACGTCCGGGGACGGGACGTCTCCTGACGCGCTGGGCCCCACCGGGGGCACCACCAAGAGAAGCGGACGGTCAGCCGGAGTCTCGGTGGGGACGGGCACGCGAACGGGCGGGTGCGCGAGGGCACTCAGCCGCTCGCGCGCACGCTGCTCGCCTGCGCGCCGGTTCGGGGACGCCATGCGGGCACGCTAGGCGGCGCGAGAGACGCGTGCGACACACCGATGGGCGACCTGTGGAACACCCCGCGCCTCGTGCTGCGGCTGCCCCTAGGCTGCGGGGATGTCGCGCAAGTCTGTCCCCACGCGTGTCGCGGATCGGATCGCGGGGGGCTTCCGGCTCCCCCACGAGGCGGCGTCGACGGGCATGGCCCTGTTCGCCTTGCTCGCGCACGACGAGCACGCGCGAGGGATCCCGCCGGGCGACGGTTCCGAGCTCAGAGACTCCTTCCTCGCCGCGGTTCACGACGCGCGGCTCGAGGACGTGTGCGAGCGTCTGGCCGAGTACGCAGTGCGCCTCGCGGCGAGTCCCGGCCTGCTCGACGAGGAGCGTCTCAAGGTCGTGTCGCTGTGCGACGAGCTCTGCGCCCTCGAAGAGCTCGGCCTTCCGTTCCCGAACCGAGGGAGCTTCGTCGCGGAGATGACCGAGCACCTCTCGAAGGCCCGGGGTCGCTATGAGCCGTTCGCACGTGCGGACGCGCTCCGAGACACGTTCTGGCACCGCCAGCTCTTGCGCTCCTCGACCGCGACGAAGGGCGGTCGGCCACCCACGCGGTAGTGGGCTCGCGCCGCGGGGCTCCCACCGCAGAGCCGTCGATCACCACCTTCACGGGATGCCCCTCAGCGTTCGGCGACCACCACGCTCAGCAGCCCGGGCCCCGCGTGCGCACCGATCACGGCGCTGATCTGCGAGATCGTCACCTCGGCGACGTCCACTCCGGCTCCGGTGGCAAGCTGCCCCGCGACCTCCGCGGCGATCTCGGGCTGCCCCAGGTGGTGCACCCCGAGCCGCGGGGACTCGAGCCGCGCGGCCGCCTCGACGGCGAGGGCGACGAGGCGTTCGCGGGCCGCGCGCCGGGTCCGCACCTTCTCCCGCACCTCGATGTGCCCACCCTTGAGGGTCAGGATGGGGCGCATCCCGAGCACCGTGCCGAGCGCCGCCGCCGCCGCAGACAGGCGTCCGCCGCGACGCAGGTGGTCGAGCGAGTCGACGAGGAAGAACACGGAGCTCGAGGCCGCGACCTCGCGGACGCGCTCGGCGACGGCGGCCCCACCAGCGAGGTCGCCGCGCTCCCCGCGGCGCGGACGTTCTCGAGCCGCCTCGACGGCCGCGAGCACGGCGAAGCCGAGGCCGAGGCCCGCGGAGCGCTAGTCGACGAGGTGCACGGGCACGGGCGCCCCGAGCGCGGCGAGCTCGGCAGCGCGGAACGTCCCCGACAGTTCCCCGGACAGGTGGATCGAGACGATCTCCTTGGCCCCGGCCGCCGCAGCCCGGGCGTACGTCCGGGCGAACGCCGCGGGTGCCGGCTGGGACGTGGTCACGCGCGTGCCCTCACCGAGCGCGCGCACGAGCCGCGCATCCGTGTCCCCCTCCCCCTCGACGAAGCGCTCTCCCCCGATCACCACGTCGAGGGGCACCACGCGCACCCCGAGCTCGGAGGCGAGCCCTGCGGGCAGGGACACGGTGGAGTCGGTGACCACGGCCACCCGACTCCCGCGCGCCCAGGAGAACACCACTTAGGCGGGCACCACGTTGACGAGCTTGGGCGCGCGCACGATGACCGTGCGCACCCCCCGACCGTCGAGGTTGCGCTGCACCGCCGGGTCCGCGAGCGCGAGCTCGCGCAGCGCGTCCTCGGTGATGTCCGGGGCCACCTCGATACGCCCGCGGACCTTGCCGGAGACCTGGAGCACGCACGTGACGGACTCCTCGACCAGCAGCGCGGGGTCCGCCACGGGGAACGGCTCGCGCAGCAGCGAGTCCCCGTGACCCAGGCGGGCCCACAGCTCCTCGGCGATGTGCGGGGCCACGGGGGCCACCATGAGCACGAGGGGCTCGACCAACGTGCGCGGCACGGACTCGAGCGACG
>JAAYZM010000085.1 GCA_012514835.1 Actinomycetales bacterium | reverse complement strand
CGCGTACGAAGGGTTCTGTGGCGTGGGGGGCGAGGGGGCTGGTGGCGGGCTTGGTGCTGACGGGGGGCTTGGCGCTGACGGCGGGCTCGGCGCGGGGCTCGGTTCCGGACTCCGACCGGGGGTCGGCGCGGGGCTTGGAGCGAGTGAGGTTGGCGTCCTCGGCCTCGACGGGTTCTCCGTGCTGGTCCGCACGCTCACGGACCCCCGAGGCGTCCCGCGCTCCGAGCTCGCGGAAACGCTCGAGCGCTCACGGTCGCGCTGGCGGGACGGCACGGCGAGCACGTTCGTCAAGGCGGCCACGGCCTTCGCCTACCTCGCCCAGGGCGACGCCGTGACGTCACGCCAGGTGCTGCGAGGCACCCAGACGGCAGATTTCTTCACCCTCTCGGCGCTCGCTGTGTGGCACGTGACGCTCAGCGACCCGGCCGGTGCGGTGCCCTTGCTCCAGGAGGCCGCGCGCCAGTGCCAGACGCCCCGCGCGCACGCCGTGGTGGAGGTCGTCTCGGCCGCCGCGCAAGCGAGGCTCGGGCGCACGGACATCGCGAAGGTGCGTCTTGAGGTCCTCGCGACCGCCATGCCGGCGTCGCTCGTACGCTTCGCGCTGCGCTTCGTGACGCGCGAGGACTTCGCCGAGCTGAGCGCGTGTGCCCAGCCCGCGAGCCCCGCCCTGCGGTCCGTGCTCGACGCGGCCCGCGAGGACGTGCGGCCCCTGCACCGCATCGAGGCGCTGCGGCTGAGCGGGGCCGAGCGGGAGACGATCGCGCTGCTGCGCGCCGGACTCACGAATCCCGAGATCGCCCGCCACCGCTTCGTGACCATCAACACGGTGCGCACCCAGCTGCGCACGCTGTTCCGCAAGCTCGGGGTCACGAGCCGCGCGGACGCCGTCGCGCGGGCCGAGCAGCTCGGGCTCATGGACGACCTGACCTCGGTGCCGCCCTCCGCGTAGGGCGGTCGCGCGGTTCGGCTGGCCCGCGTGCAGTGTCAGGGGCCGTGCAGTGTCAGGGACTGTGCAGTGTCAGAGGCTCCGGGTAGACCTGGGGGTGCGGGGTTGGCGCGGTGCTGGTCGCGGCTCGGGGCCCCGTGAGTCTGGTCCGGTTCCGGGGTTGACAGATTCGGACATAGGGTGCGACACTAGGACATACGTTCCAGTTGGGTGCTTGATCGAGTCGCTGTGCAGGGGGTGGGTGTGATGGTCGCTTCGACCGATGATCTGCCCGCCCGCGTGCGGGCCGCCCTCGTGGGGGCGGGGATCCTCGGGTCCGGTAGCGCAGGGGTCGGGATCGTGTCCGACGACGGCGCCCCCGTGGTCGGTGTGGCTCTGGATGAAGGTCGCGAGTCCGCCGCGGTGTGGGCGGCCGTGCTCGAGGTCGCGGCGAGCGAGCTGGCCGGGGTCACACGTTCGGCGTCCTCGTGGTCGGAGGCCTCGCGCACCCAGGTGGTCGATGCGGTGGATCGCGCGTCGCGGTCGTTGACCGCGGCGAAGGCCCCGATCCTGGTCGCCCAGGAAGACGCAGGGCTCTGGCGGCGCCCGGGGGTGCGCTCGTTCGAGGCACACCTGGCCGCGAAGGGCCGTGAGGACCTGGCACCGACCAAGAGGGAAGCCCAGGCCGCGCGGACCCTGACCGCACTGGAAGGCGGGTTGGACGCTGCCGCGCGGGGAGAGATCACGGCTTCGCACGCCCAGAAGTTCTCCGCGGTGCTCGACACCGCCGACCCTCAGGTTCGTGACGCGTTGCAGACCGGTGAGGGCGGAGCTGGTTCTTGAGCTGGCCAGGGACCTGGACCCCAAGAGTTTCGGACGCCGGATCGAAGAACTGGCTGCGGCCCAGCACCCGGCCACGGTGCAGGACGCCCACGAGGCTGCCCGCGCGAAGCGATACATGCGGATCACCCACGGCCCTGAGGGCACCAGGATCGACGGGTACCTCGACCCCGTGACCGGTCACCGAGTCCAGCTCGCCATCGAAGCCGCCTCCCCGCGCCCCGCCGCCGAGGACACCCGCACCTTGGGTCAGCGCAACGCCGACGCGATGGACACCATCGCCGGCGTCATCCTCACTGAAGCGCCCGCCACCAGTGGCCTGGAAGCACCCACCCTGGTCACGATCACCATGTCCGAGACCACGTTCCTCGACGCGAAGAACCACCTCAAGAACGCCACCCACACCCGCAAGCCCAGGGCCCAGAGCGCAGGTACAGGTGAAGGCGAAGGGGCTCTCGAAGTCCAGGACGAGAGCGACGTCGAGAGCGTGACGCCGTTTCCCACGATCCGGATCGCCGACGGACCACTGGTGCCCCCGGCGGACCTGGGCCTGTTGATCTGCGGATCGAAGGTCGGACGCATGGTCGTCTCCGCCCAGGGCGAGCCTTTGAACGTCGGACGCGCCAGACGGTTGTTCACCGGAGCACGCCGCCGAGCCGTCGAAGCCCGCGACCAACACTGCGCCTGGCCCGGATGCACCACCCCAGCCCGCTACAGCGAGGTCCACCACCTCGACTGGTGGGACGAAGACCACGGCGAAACCGACACCCACCGCGGCATCCTCGTGTGCTCCTTCCATCACCACGAGCTCCACCGCCACGACCTCGACCTCGTCAAACAACCCGCGCCCGACAACCCGAACGGGGACCCGCCCAAGCCCGGCGACCCCGACTACGAGCCACCCCGTTACGAGCTCGTCCCCCGCGCCCGCACCGCAGCAGAACGCCGCACCCGCCTCGCAGAACGAATCCGTCGCGACGCCCACACACGCCGCGACGCCCACACACGCCGCAGCGCGTGAGGCTCACCAACGGTTGTGGACGTCCTCTGCCCAGCCGTCGAGGCCGTCGAAGGTGAGGCGTTCACCGTCGTCGGTGTCGAAGGTGCCGGACCATCGGCCGAACGCTTGATCGGTCCGAGCGGCGATGACGCCCAGGTTGGTCCGGCTCACCTTGACGTGGAACGGCACGAGCTCGGCGTCGAGGCCGCCGCCGTGAACCCGCCAGGCGAACATGGGGTCAGCGGGGTCGTACTCCCACGCGAGCTCCGCGCGGATCTTGTGGAGCCGCCCGTCCATCGAGATCCGCATGGCCGGCATCCCTGTCGAGCGCTCGCGCCGCACGGTCGCGCTGTGCCGGTGCGGGGGCTCGACCATCAAGCCGTTCTGCGACGGCACGCACAAGGCCACGGGCTTCTGCACGCCCGAGCAGCACGCGCTATGCCGTGAGCTCGTCGAGGGCGAAGGGGTCGAGTACGAGGATCTCGCGCGATCCTTCGATCGCGATGATCCCGGCCTCCGCGAGAGCGCGTAGCGAGCGGGACAGCGACTCGGGCGAGGTGCCGAGGTAGGAGGCGATGTCCTTCTTCGCCAGGGGCAGCTCGATGCGCAGCCCGCGTGGGTCGGGGCGCGAGGGGAGCTCCACGAGGTAAACGGCGACGCGCCGTTCGACGGGCTCGAGCGTCTGCGCGACGAGCCGCTCCTCGGTGCGCGAGAGCTGCTCGGCGAGAGCGGCGAGCATCGCGGCGCCGACCTCGGGATAACGGTCGAGGAGCCCGCCGAGGTCGTCGTGGCGGAACTCGCACAGCACGGCGTCACCCATCGCGGTGGCGCTGTGCCCGGGGTGGGCGCCCGTGAGGAACGACTCCACGCCGACGAAGCCGCCGGGGGACAGGACGCGCAGCAGCTGCTCTGCGCCCGCGCGATTCGATCGCGTGAGCCGGAGCCGGCCGGTGTTCACGACCAGGAGGCTCGCCGTCGGCCCGCCCTCGGTGTAGACGCGCTCGCCGTCGGCCACGCGCCGCGGGCGCGCGAGCTCGTGGACCTCGTCCTGCTCGGCAGGCGAGAGTCCCGCGAAGATCGGCACGCGCGAGACGCACAGCGGCGGGGTCATGCTCCCGATGCTAGCCAGGTTCCCGCGTCGCTTGCGGACTTGTATAGACATCTGTCAACATAGACGTAGTTCGATACAGCGCCCGACTGGGCGCTCGCGACAGACCAACGGAGCCGTCTCGATGAGCACGACCTCCCTGCCCGCCTCGCCGCCCGTCCCCGGAAGCCTCTCGACGCTCGACCGGTGGCTACCGGCATGGATCGGTACCGCGCTCGTCGCCGGCCTCGTGCTGGGCCGCGCGGTCCCCGGCGTGGGCGAGCTCTTGAGCCGCATGGAGATCGGTGGCATCTCGGTGCCGATCGCGCTCGGCCTCCTCGTGATGATGTACCCCGTCCTCGCGAAGGTCCGCTATGACAAGGTCGCGGCGATCACGGGGGACCGCCGCCTGCTCGTGAGCTCGCTCGTGCTCAACTGGATCGTGGGCCCCGCGCTCATGTTCACGCTCGCGTGGGCGCTCCTGCCTGACCTGCCCGAGTACCGCACGGGGCTCATCATCGTGGGGCTCGCGCGCTGCATCGCGATGGTCGTGATCTGGAACGACCTCGCGTGCGGTGACCGCGAGGCGGCCGCGGTGCTCGTCGCGATCAACTCGGTGTTCCAGGTGTTCGCGTTCGCGCTGCTCGGCTACTTCTACCTGACCGTGCTGCCCGGGTGGCTCGGCCTCGACACCCAGGGCCTCGACGTGTCCGTGGGCGAGATCGCCGTCAACGTCCTCGTGTTCCTCGGCGTCCCGCTGCTCGCAGGCTTCGCCTCGCGCTGGGTCGGCGAGCGGACCAAGGGACGCGTCTGGTACGAGGAGCGCTTCGTGCCACGCATCAGCCCGTGGGCCCTCTACGGGCTGCTCTTCACGGTCGTGCTGCTGTTCGCCCTCCAGGGTGAGGCCGTGACCTCGCGCCCCGGCGACGTCGTGCGCATCGCTGCGCCGCTCTTGGCGTACTTCGCCGTGATGTGGGTGGTCGGGATGGTCGCTGGCAGGGCGCTCGGCCTCGGGTACGCCCGGACGACGACGCTCGCGTTCACGGCGGCCGGCAACAACTTCGAGCTGGCGATCGCCGTCGCGATCGGCACGTTCGGCGCGGCGTCCGGCCAGGCCCTCGCGGGCGTCGTCGGCCCCCTCATCGAGGTGCCCGTGCTCGTGGGCCTCGTCTACGTGTCCCTGTGGGCCGCGAAGCGCTGGTTCCCCGGCGACCCGACCGCCCCGCTCGTCGCTCGCCCGCGAGCGGACCAGACCACCTCGGAGAGCTGAGCCATGACCCTCGACCTCGCCCCGGCCGGCTGCACGCCCGGTCCCGCGACGCGCGCGATCGACCCGGCGCTCGCCGTCGGCGTCGCGACGACCCTCAAGGCCCTCGCGGACCCGTTGCGCGTGCGGATCCTGTCCCTCATCTCCGCGTCCCCGCAGGGCGAGTCGTGCGTGTGCGACATGACCGAGCTCGGCGACGTGTCCCAGCCCACCGTCTCGCACCACCTCAAGGTGCTGCGCGACGCGGGCGTGCTCACGAGCGAACGGCGCGGGACGTGGGTCTGGTACCGCATCACCGAGCGCAGCCGCCCTGCGGTCACGGCACTCCTCGACTCGTTCGCCCCCGCGGCGCTCGACGGCGCGCACGGCGAGCCGCGCGGCGGCCTGCTCGACGTCGACGACGTCCTGACCCGCCTCGCGACCGAGCTCGCCACGCAGCACCCCGGCCTGCCCCGCGAGCTCGTGACGGCCGTGACGCGCGAGTCCTACGCCGCCCTCGCACGCACCGCGACCGTGAGCACGCACCTCGTCTCGCTCACCGAGCGATTCGCACGCCAGCGGCTCGCGGACCTGGGCCGCGACCGCGCTGCGAGCCGCCCGCAGGTGCTCTTCGTGTGCGTCGCGAACGCGGGCCGGTCCCAGCTCGCCGCGGCACTCGTGGCGCACTACGCGGGGGATCGGGTGGTCGCCCGCTCGGCCGGGTCCACGCCCGCCGCGCAGCTGCACCCGAGCGTGCGCGCCGTGCTCGACGACCTCGAGATCGCCCCCGAGGCCTTCCCCAAGCCGCTCACCGACGACGCCGTTCGCGCTGCCGACGTCGTCATCACGATGGGCTGCGGCGACGTGTGCCCGATCGTGCCGGGCGTGCGCTACCTCGACTGGCAGGTGGGCGACCCCGCTCTGGCCTCGGTCGAGGGCGTCGAGGCGATCCGGGCCGACATCGACGCGCGCGTCCGCGAGCTCTTGTCGACGCTCGTGCCCGACCTGTCCATCCCCACCACCCCAGGGAGCACCACCTCATGACCGACCAGACCGCCACCAAGCCCAGCGCACTCTTCGTGTGCGTCCACAACGCCGGCCGCTCGCAGATGGCCGCGGGCTTCCTGCGCGCGCTGTCCGGCGGCGCCGTCGAGGTGCGCTCGGCCGGCTCGATGCCTGCCGAGCAGATCAACCCCGTCGCGGTCGAGGCGATGCTCGAGCTCGGCATCGACATCCGCGCCGAGAAGCCCAAGGTGCTCACGACCGACGCCGTCGAGCAGTCCGACGTCGTCATCACGATGGGCTGCGGGGACGTCTGCCCCTTCTTCCCGGGCAAGCGCTACGAGGACTGGACGCTCGAGGACCCGGCCGGTCAGGGCATCGAGTCCGTGCGCCCCATCCGCGACGAGATCCGCGGGCGGATCGTTGCGCTTCTCGACGAGCTCGGCGTCGAGGCCGTGCCCCTCGCATAGGGCTCGGCCGCCATCCGCCGCACCTCGGCGGTCTCCGCGCGGCTCGGGCGGATCGCGAGCAGGGCCCACAGGATGCACGCGAGGTCGACGACCTCTTGCAGCCACGCCCCGGCGAGCGCGGGCAGCCCGCCCGTCGCGGCGAACACCATGAGACCCACCGACATCACCAGGCCGATCGCGATCGCTTGCCACGCGACCCGCATGGTGCGCTGCCCGATGAGCACGGCGCGCGCGCTGCGGGACAGGTCGTCGAGCGTGATCACGACGTCGGCGGACTCGCTCGCGGCGCTCGAGCCGCGCGCCCCCATCGCGACCCCGACGTCAGCGACGGCGAGCACGGGGGCGTCGTTGACGCCGTCGCCCACCATCATCACGGGACGCTCGGGAAGACCGCGCACCGCGGCGACCTTGTCCTCGGGCAAGAGCTCGGAGCGCACGTCGTCGATGCCGGCTTGCGCCGCGACGTGCCGCGCGACGTGCTCGCCGTCGCCCGTGAGCATCACGGTGGTGCGTACGCCGGCCCGGTGCAGGGCCGCCATCGTGGCGCGCGCCTCGGAGCGAAGCTCGTCGGCGAGCGCGAGGAACCCGGCGTACTCGCCGTCGACCCCCACGTGGACGCCCGTGGTCCCGATCTGCGGCGAGAGCGTCTCGCCCTGCGTCTGGCTCGCGACGAAACGCGCGCTGCCGACCACGACCTCGCGACCCGCGACCATGCCGCGCACCCCGTGCGCGGGGACCTCGACGACGTCCTCGCCCACGAGCGAGACCGCGCCGTAGGACCGTGCGTGCGCCACGACGGCGTCAGCGAGCGGGTGGCTCGAGTACTGCTCGACGGCAGCGGCGAGCTCGAGCAGCTCGCGCTCCGGTCGACCCACGGCGTGCAGCTCGACCACCCGCGGCTCGCCGTAGGTGAGCGTGCCGGTCTTGTCGAACGCGACCGTGCGCACGCGCGCGAGCTGCTCGAGCGATCCGCTCGCCTTGACGATGACGCCGTTGCGCGCGAGCCGCGACATCCCGCCGAGGAACGCGACCGGCGCCGCGATGATGAGGGGGCACGGCGTCGCGACGACGAGCACCTCGGCGAGCCGGCTCGGGTCGCCCGAGACGAGCCACGCCCCGACCGCGAGCGCGAGCGCCCCGATCGTGAACGGCACGGCGACCCGGTCTGCGAGCCGCACGAACGGCGCCTTCGAGTCCTGCGCCTCCTGGACGAGCGTGATGATGCGCTGGTACTGCGAGTCGGCCGCGGCGGCGCGTGCCGTGACCTCGATGGCCGTCGCGCCATTGACCGCTCCCGAGAGCACCTCGTCGCCGCGGGTGCGGTCCACGGGCATCGACTCGCCCGTGAGGGAAGACTCGTCGAGCGTCGCGGTCTCGGACTCGAGCACGCAGTCCACGGGGACCAGCTCGAAGGGCCGCACGAGGAGCCGGTCGCCCACGACGACCTCCTCGACGGGAACCTCGAGGAGCTCCCCGCCCGCGACCACGCGGCGTGCGAGGCTCGGTGCGTCCGCGAGGAGCTGCGTGAGCTCGCGTCGCGCGCGCCCCGCGGCGAACACCTCGAGCGCCTCGCCGCCCGAGAGCATGAGGCACACCACGAGCGCGGCCCAGTGCTCGCCCACCGCGACGGTCGAGGCGATCGCCGTGACGGCGAGCAGGTCGATCCCATACGCGCCCGAGCGCAGGTCCTCCACCATGCCGCGGGCCTGCACGAGGGCGACGACGACGGCGAACCCGGAGATCGTCCAGCGCGCGGCGAGCGGCTGCCCGGTGAGCTCGAGGGCGGCACCGATCAGCCCGGTGGCCAGCGTCGCGACGACCACCGGGTAGCTCATCAAGCCCCGGACGAAGCGCCTCATGCCTCATTCCTAGGCCGGTCCCGACCGGTTGTATAGCGAGGACAGGCTCGCCTCAGGACAGCTCGGAGGGCCCGAGCGGCCCGCGAGGCGAGCCGGTGTGCCGTCAGTGGATGACGCGCTGCCGCTCGCGAGGCGCGGTACGCGCGGGCTCGCTCCGGCGCACCGTCGTCGGGCGGCGCCGAGCCCGCAGGAGGCGCATCGCGTTGGCGATCACCACGAGCACGGACACCTCGTGGACGAGCATCCCGATCGCCATCGTGACCCCGCCCGCGAACACTCCCGCGAGGAGCACCGCGACGGTCGCGAGGGCGATCACGATGTTCTGCCGCATGATGCGCACCGTGCGCTTGGCGAGCGCGATCGCCTCGGGGAGCTTGAGCAGCTCGTCACCCATGAGCGCGATGTCCGCGGTCTCGACGGCGAGGGCCGAACCGGCGGCGCCCATCGCGACACCGATATTCGCCGTCGCCAGGGCCGGAGCGTCATTCACGCCGTCACCCACCATGGCGACGGCATGGCCTTCGCGCTGCAGCTTCGAGACTGCGTCAAGCTTGT
>JAAYZM010000571.1 GCA_012514835.1 Actinomycetales bacterium | reverse complement strand
GGAAGACCTCGTCGAGCCCGTGCGCGCGCCAGACGGCGAGCAGGTTCACGACCGATCCCCCGCCGACCCACACGACGTCCTGGTCGAGGAGGAACCCTCGGAGGTCCTCGACGTTGGGTTGCGTGAAGAGCGTCAGCTCGTTCAGCTCGTAGCCCGCGATGCGAGCGGCTTCCGCGAGGCGGCCGGAGAACCACCGCTGGTCCCCCGAGGCGGTGCCCACGTGGCACACGCGCGGCCGGCCGGTCGCACCCGAACGGTCCACGGCGTGCTGCACGAGCGGACCGAGCTCGAGATCGGTGCGACGTCCGGGCCGGTACCCGCCCGAGGTCGCGACGATCGTGGGGGCGTCAGCCGGCATCCGGGCCCTCCGGGGTCCCCGCGGTGACGCGGCCCGCACGACGGGTCGCCACGAGGCTCGCCACCGTGGTGACCGTGAGGGTCACGAGGATGAAGCCGAGCGAGAACCAGATCGGCACCTCGGGGGCCCACGCGACGTGCTCGCCCCCGTTGATGAACGCCACCTCGTTGGTGTGCAGCGCCTCGAGGACGAGCTTGACGCCGATGAACCCGAGGATGATCGCGAGCCCCTGCGAGAGGTACACGAGCCGCTTGAGCAGCCCGCCGATCAGGAAGTACAGCTGGCGCAGCCCGAGCAGCGCGAACGCGTTGGTCGTGAAGACGATGTACGGCTCCTTGGTCAGGCCGAAGATCGCGGGGATCGAGTCGAGCGCGAAGAGGATGTCCGTGCTGCCGATCGCCACCATGACGATGAGCATCGGGGTGATGAAGCGCTTGCCGTCGATCTTCGTGAAGAGCCGGTCCTCGTGGTACTCCGTGGTGGTGGGCAGCACGCGGCGCAGGACCCGGACCAGCCGGTTCTCCTGGAACTCGGCCGCCTCGTCCTCGACGTGCTCCTCGCGCGCGATCTTCACGGCGGTGTAGATGAGGAAGGCACCGAAGATGTAGAAGACCCACGAGAACGCGGAGATCGCGGCGGCACCGGCCAGGATGAACGCCGTCCGCAGCACGAGGGCGATCGCGACGCCCACGAGCAGGACCTTCTGCTGGTAGATCCGTGGCACCGCGAACTTCGTCATGATGATGAGGAAGACGAAAAGGTTGTCGACCGAGAGGCTCTTCTCCGTCACGTAGCCCGCGAAGTACTCCGAGCCGTGGCCCCAGTCCCACACGAAGCCGAGGCCGACGCCGAACACGAGGGCGAGCCCGATGTAGACGCTCGACCAGATCGCCGACTCGCGGAACGTCGGTTCGTGCGGGGTGCGCACGTGCGCGTAGAAGTCGAAGACGAACAGGCCGAGAAAGACGAGGCTCGAGACGAGCCACACCCACAGGGGCACGTGCATGCAGATTCCTCCGGAACGAGCGGTGGTTCCGGAGGTCTCGCCCGCCGCACCGTCGAGGCTGCGACCGATGGCACCGGGCCCGCGACTGCGCAGACCGTGATGACGACACCACCGCGGGGGCTACTCCCCTCCAACGCGCCAGCATACGTCAGGCGGTGGCCTCCGTGAGCTGACGCAGCTCCTTCTTGAGGTCGGAGATCTCGTCGCGCAGCCGGGCCGCGAGCTCGAACTGCAGCTCGCCGGCGGCGGCGTGCATCTGGTCGGAGAGCTCTTGGATGAGGCCCGCGAGGTCGCTCGCCGCGATACCCGCGAGGGACCGCTTCGCGCCGGGCTCCCCGCCCGCTCCCTTGGACTGCTTCCCCGGCTGGCGGTAACCCCCCGCGAGGAGCTCCGCCGTGTCGATGTCCTCGCGCGCGAGCATGTCCGTGACGTCCGCGATCTTCTTGCGCAGCGGCGTGGGGTCGATGCCGTGCTCGGTGTTGTAGGCGACCTGCTTGGCGCGCCGCCGGTCCGTCTCCTCGATCGCGAGCTTCATTCCGGGCGTGATCTTGTCCGCGTACATGTGCACCTGGCCCGAGACGTTGCGGGCCGCGCGCCCGATCGTCTGGATGAGGCTGCGGGCGGAGCGGAGAAACCCCTCTTTGTCAGCGTCGAGGATCGCCACGAGCGAAACCTCTGGCAGGTCGAGCCCCTCACGGAGCAAGTTGATGCCGACCAGCACGTCGTACTCCCCCAGCCGCAGCTCT
>JAAYZM010000570.1 GCA_012514835.1 Actinomycetales bacterium | reverse complement strand
GGCTGGGCTCCCACGCAGCCGCTCTCGGGCATGCGGTGCCTCACGCGCGCGGCCTTCGAGGCGGCCACCCCGCTCGCCCGGGGCTGGGGCGTCGAGACGGGCATGACCATCGACCTGCTGCGCCAGGGCTACGTGGCCGTCGAGGTGCCGTGCTACCTGCGCCACCGGCCGTCCGGCAACGACCTCGGTGGGCAGCTCCACCGGGCCGCCCAGTACCGCGACGTGAAGCTCGCGATCAGCGCGCGTCAGGTGCGCGGCGCGGCCGGGGCGCTCAAGCGGGCCGTCACTCCGAAGGCTCTGCGGGAGCCCTGACGTCCCGCCACGTCGCGAGCGTCGAGAGGACGAGCGGCACGGCGAGCGACATCCCGATCGCGGGGATCACGATCCCCGAGTCGTTCACGGCGAAGCCGATCGCGAGCCCCGTGACGGCGTCCGGGAGGGCGACTCGCAGCGCGGGCACGTCCCGCCGTGCAGCACGCAGCAGTCCGCGGACGCGTTCGGGTCCCGGCACCTCGCCGTCGGCCCCGCTCTCCTCGACGCCGGGGACGTCCCCGCCCGGGCCGCGCGGCCGCCCCACGAGCCACACCACGAGACCCACGCCCGCCGCGACGAGAAGCACGAGCCACGAGCTCGTGAGGATCGACAGGTTCTGACCGAGCTTGCGCCAGATCACGTCGAGCAGGCCGCCGTCGAGCACCGTCTGCACGAAGCGTCCGAGGTGGGTGCGTGAGGCCTCGGGGCGCAGCCAGTCGACGACGGCGAACGCGCTGACCACCGCGACACCGAGGCCGAGCACCATCACGAGCCGCCGCCAGCCGATGCGCACGCCCGCGACGGCGAGCGCGAGCACGGCGAACGCGGGCACGAGGGCCGGGGGGCCGCCGAAGTCCGAGCCGAGCCCCGGCATCCCGTCCACCACGGTGACGACGACGCCGACGGCGGCCACCACGGCGACCCCCCACGCCCGCCGACCGCGCGCTGCGAGACCCGTGCCTGCGACCGCGGCGACGAGCAGCGCGCTGACCATGAGGAGCGCGAACGCCGAGTTGTTGAGGCCGTAGAACCGCCCCGCGACGAGCGGGTGGACGCCCATCGGCGAGCCGAGCTGGAGGCGTGATCCGGTGAGCACGTCGAGCACGATGGTCGCGGCCGTCACGCCCGCGACGACGGTGAGCGAACCGAGCGGTGCGCGACGCCACGGGCCCAGCAGTGCGACGCCCGCGACGAGCGCGACTGCCCCCGCGACCGCGAGGTAGAGGCCCGCGCCGCCCGCACGCCACCACGGCACGAGGTTGGCGAGGAACGTCGCGACGGGCAGCGCGCCGATCGCCACACCCACCGCCCGGAACACGCGCTCGGGGCGCAGGCCGCGCAGCCACACGGCCGCGTAGAGCGCGATGTTGATCGCGATGAGGAGCGCGAAGAAGCCGGGGGTGAGGGCGCGGATCGCGGTCGCGTGGCGGTCGAGGTCGACCATCGCGGCGACCCGCCCGGTGCCTTGGTGAGCAGTGCCGTCGCCTGCGGTGGCAACGCCCGTCGCGGGCGAGCCGATGAGCGCTCCGGCCGGGGCCGCGCCGTCCAGGTCGAGCGCCTCGAGAAGGGTCGGCAGCACGTCGGTCGTGAGGACGTAGCCGGGCTGACGGGTCGCGCCCGTGCGGAGCACCTGGCCGCTCGGGTCCTCCGCGAGACCGGGGATGCCGTGCGTGACGAGCACCTGGAGCCGGGGGTCTGGCCCGGCGTCGGCGAGGGAGGCGAGCAGGACCGGCGACCCGGACCCCTCGAGCGCGGCGAGGATGGTCGCGGCGCGCGCCTCGACGTCGGCGACCTGGTCCGCGCGGACAGTGGCCTCCTCGCCCACCACGCCGAGGTCCACCACCACGAGGTCGAGCCCGCTCGCTGCACGGCCTGCCGCATCGCCGAGCTCGCCGGTTTCCCCGGGCGCCGCTTCGTAGCGCGCGACCGTCCCGTCCGAGCGCGCGAGCGCGATCGCTGCGCCGGGCCCGATGGCGAGCGCGTTCCGATCGTGCTCGTCGAGCAGGTCCCCGAGCAGCCCGAGCTGCGCGCCGAACGACCCGGCGTCCCGCTCGGCCACGTAGACGTCCCATCGAGGAACTGCGACCTCCCCTGCACCAGCCATCGTGGTCGTGGCCGTGTCCAGCTCCGGCTCGGCGAGCGTCCGGCAGCCCGCGTCCGGGACGGCGTCCCCGGCGCGGTTCCCGGCCGAGAGCGCGAGCCACCCGTCGGCGGCGCACGAGGCCGTGCGCACCGAGCGCGTCACGAGCGACCCCACGGCGCCGCGCTCCGCGAGCCCCCACAGCGCGGGGGTGGCATCGGGGTCGAGATCGGCCCAGCGCAGTCCCGCGGTCCCGAGCACGACGACGGCGGGCCGGGGGGCGCCGTCGTCGGACATGGTGGCCTTGCCCGTGACGTTCGCCGTCAGTGTTCCTGTGCCCGTGCCCGCTGCCGCCGGAGCCGCCCCGAGCGCGAGCAGCGCACCGAGGGCCGCGAGCAGGGCGAGGAGACGGGGCACGGAGCCAGCGTAGGTGGATGACGGCGGGTGGCGGGCGAGCGTGCACCCCTTCCGCTCAGCGCGTTCACAGGTTCTCCCGGGGTGTCGCCCAGGCGGGCCCGGCACGCTCGGGAGCGTGGAGAGCACCGCCGGCGGAGCCGGAGGACCCCGAGCCCACCGTGTCCCCGACGGCCGCGTTCACCGCGGTGACGATCCCGTCCATCGGCGCCTTGAGCTTCGACTTCTTCGCGTCGGCCTGGGCGTCCTCGAGGGCGGTCTGCGCGCGCTCGACGCTGCGGCTCGCGCTCGAGTACTGCGACCGCGCCTGGCTGAGCTGGGACTTCGCGGACGTGACCTGCGACTTCGAGCCCTTGCGGGTGGTGGTCTTCTCGCCCGTCTCGGGGTCCTTCTCGGTGACCTTCGTGTCGTAGGCGTCCTGCGCCTCGGTGACCTGCTGCTTCGCGGCCGTCACGGAGGAGGCCGCGGAGGAGAGCTGCGAGCGGGCGTCCTCGAGGGAGTCCTCGGCCTGCGTCACGGCGTCGTCGAGTTCTGCGGTGTCGATCACGGCGAGCACGTCGCCCTTCTCGACGGTGTCGCCCACGGCGACCTTGAGCTTCGTCAGCGTGCCGGTGACCGTGAAGGTCGGGTTCGCGACGCTCGACGCGGCCACGTTGCCCGTCGCGGCGATCGTGGTGCTCACGGTGGCGCGCGTCGCGGTGGCGGAGCGGACCGTCGCGGCGTCGGTGGACGCGGCGGCGTCGGCGGGGCGCAGGACGAACCAGAGTCCGGCCACGACGCCGAGGAGCACGAGAACGAGCGCCGCGTTCAGCAGCGTGGACCGAGACCGGCGGGTCAGCGGGGAGCGAGTCATGGCCCGAGGCTCGCCCCAGCACCTCGCGGAACCCTTGGGCGGGGCTGTGCGCGTGCTGTGAACCTCGCTCCCACTAGGCTCGCTGCGTCCGACCCGACCGCAGGAGCCCCCATGAGCACGTCGCAGCCCCGCCCCCGGTACGCCTACCTGGGCCCCGCGGGGACGTTCACGGAGGAGGCGCTGCGTCAGGTGGCCTCGCCCGAGGATGCCGAGTACCTGCCCCAGACGGACGTCGGTTCCGCGATCGCCGCCGTGCACGCGGGGGAGGCGGACTTCGCCGTCGTCGCGATCGAGTCCACAGCCGAGGGCGGCGTCACCGCGACGCTCGACTCCCTCGCGACGGGCGCCCCGCTCGTGCTGCTGCGCGAGATGCTCGTACCCGTCCAGTTCACGCTCGTGGGCGCACCCGGCACGCGCCTCGAGGACGTCCGCCGCGTCTCGGCGCACCCGCACGCGTGGGTGCAGTGCCGGCGCTGGCTCGCGTCACACCTCCCGCACGCGGTGCACGTCCCGGCCACGAGCAACACGGCGCCCGCCGCGATGCTCACCGAGGCGTTGTCCGACGGCGAGAACCTGGCCGATCTTCCCTTCGACGCGGCCCTCGTGCCCCCGGCGGCCGTGGGGACGTACGGGCTCGAGCCCCTCGCGGAGCGCGTCGCGGACAACCCCTCCGCGCTGACCCGCTTCGTGGTGGTGGGCCCGCCCGGCGAGGTCCCGCCGCCCACGGGTGCGGACAAGACGACGCTCGTGGTGCACCTGCCTGACAACGAGGCCGGTGCCCTGCTGTCGATGCTCGAGCAGTTCGCGGTGCGCGGTGTGAACCTGAGCCGCATCGAGTCGCGGCCCATCGGGGACTCGATCGGCCGCTACTCGTTCTCGATCGACGCCGAGGGGCACGTCACGGACGAGCGCGTGGGCGAGGCCCTCATGGGCCTGCACCGGCGCTGCCCCTACGTGCGCTTCCTCGGGTCCTACCCGCGTGCGGACGCCGTCGAGCCCACCGTGCACCCGGGCACCACGGACGGTGAGTTCACCGAGGCGCGCGAGTGGCTCGCGCGGCTGCGGGCGGGTCAGGCGTAGCGAGCGCCAGCCTTACGGCGCCCGCACCGCGAGCGCGTGGTGCTGCACCTCGGCGCGCAGCGAGACGGCCCGCCCGAGCGGCTCGCCGTCGATCTGCAGCGAGACGGGCCGGTCAGAGACGATCCGCAGCTGGTGCGTGCGTGCGTGGTCGATCCGCCCGAGCTTGGGCAGCTCGTTGCGCAGCCCCACGCCCTGGAGCACCACCTCGCCGAACAGCTGCGCCCAGCCTGCGATCCCTCCGCGCGTGTCGATCGCGGCGATGTCGAGCCAGCCGTCGTCCACCTCCGCGCCGGGCAGCAGCGTGAGCCCGCCGGGCAGCTTCCCGCAGTTGCCGATCAGGAGGCTGCGCGCCCGCACGGTCACGGGCGAGCGCCGGTCGAGCTGCACCTGCAGGCGCATCCGCCGCCCGTTGAGGTGCTTGGCCCCCGCGAGGAAGTAGGCGATCCAGCCCACGCGGGCCTTGAGCTCGTCGTCGGCGCTCTCGACCATCGCGGCGTCGAACCCGATCCCCGCGATCACGAGGAAGAGGTGCCCCTTGCCGGGGCCGTCGCTCGCGCCGTGCTCCTCGCCGCGCTCGTAGTCCTCGTCGCGGCGCGGCGCCCCGAGCCGGACCCACCCGACGTCCACGGGCCGGGGCGAGGCGGTGAGCGCGATGCGCAGCTGCTCGTCGAGGCGCGTGAGCGGGATGTCGAGGTTCCGCGCGAAGAGGTTGCCCGTGCCGAGGGGCACGATCCCCATCGGCACGTCCGAGCCCAGCAGCGCCTCCGCGACGGCCCGCACCGTCCCGTCGCCGCCCGCTGCGACCACCACGCTCGCCCCCTCCTCGAGGGCTCTGCGCGTCTGGCCCACGCCCGGGTCCTCGACGGTGGTCTCGAAGAACATCGGCTCGGGCAGGTAGCGGGCCGCGCACGCGAGCAGCGCAGCGTCCCGCAGCGCCGCAGCACCCGGCTTCGAGGGGTTCACCACGAACGCGACGGGTCCCGATCCGGTGCCCGACGTCGAGCCGCCCGCCGACGACGGTCCCAGGGCCGGTGCGAAGAGGCCCGCCCCCCGCCGTCGGGCATGGCGGTGCACCTGCACGGCCACCGCGAGCGCCCCCGCCGCGAGCAGGAGCGCGACGATGCTCACCCATCCTTGCCAGCCCACGCCCCCAAGGTACGCGTGACCAGCCCCTTCGCGCCTGGGAGAAATCTCGGGGCCAGGGGCAACTAGGGTGGTGCGCATGATCGATCTGCGTGCCTTGCGCGATGAACCCGACGTCTTCCGGGCCAGCCAGCGAGCCCGTGGCGAGTCCGAGCACCTCGTGGACGAAGTCATCGACCTCGACGCCCGGCGCCGCGAGTCGCTGAACGCCTTCGAGTCCAAGCGCGCGGAGCAGAAGTCGCTCGGCAAGCTCGTGGCGCAGGCCAAGGGCGACGAGAAGACGGAGCTCCTCGCGCGCACCAAGGCGCTCTCTGCCGAGGTCAAGGCCCTCGAGGCGGAGGCGAACGAGCTCGCGGCCCGCTCCGAGGAGGCCGCGCGCTCGATCGGCAACCTCATCGAGCCGGGCGTGCCGTCCGGCGGCGAGGACGACTACGTGGTGCTGCGCCACGTGGGCACCCCGCGCGACTTCGCGGCCGAGGGCGTCGAGGTGCGCGACCACCTCGAGCTGGGCGAGGGACTGCGCGCGATCGACACCGAGCGCGGCGCGAAGGTGTCCGGCTCGCGGTTCTACTTCCTCACGGGGATCGGCGCGCGCCTCGAGCTCGCACTCCTCAACGCGGCGATGGACAAGGCCGTCGCGGCCGGGCTCACGCCCATGATCACGCCCACGCTCGTCAAGCCCGAGGTCATGGCCGGCACGGGCTTCCTCGGCGCGCACTCCGCGGAGATCTACCACCTGCCCGAGGACGACCTCTACCTCGTGGGCACGAGCGAGGTCGCGCTCGCGGGCTACCACTCGGGCGAGATCCTCGACCTCACCGAGGGTCCGCTCGCGTACGCCGGCTGGTCCGCGTGCTACCGCCGCGAGGCGGGCTCGCACGGCCGGGACACGCGCGGCATCATCCGCGTGCACCAGTTCCACAAGGTCGAGATGTTCGTGTTCGCGCGCCCGGAGACGGCGGCGGCCGAGCACGAGAAGCTCCTCGCGTTCGAGGAGGAGATGCTCGCGCTCGCGGAGCTGCCGTATCGCGTGATCGACACGGCCGCGGGCGACCTCGGCTCGAGCGCGGCCCGCAAGTTCGACTGCGAGGCATGGCTCCCGAGCCAAGAGCGCTGGCTCGAGCTCACGTCCACGTCGAACTGCACCACGTTCCAGGCGCGTCGCCTCGGGGTCCGGGAGAGGGTCGACGACGGCGGGACGCGCCCGGTCGCCACGCTGAACGGGACCCTCGCCACCACCCGGTGGATCGTCGCGCTCCTCGAGAACCACCAGCAGGCCGACGGCTCGGTGCACGTGCCCGAGGGGCTGCGGCCCTACCTCGGCGGCCTCGAGGTGCTGACCCCGGTGGGCCGGTGACGGAGCTCGTGACCGACCCGCTTCTCGTAGCGCTCGACGTCGACGGCACGCTCGTGACCTATGGCGGCGTGCTCTCGGAGGAGACGCGCGACGCGGCCCGGGCGCTGGTCGCCGCGGGGCACCACGTGGTCATCTCGACGGGCCGCTCCGTGCACGGGACCGTTCACGTGTGGGACGAGCTCGGGCTCACGCAGGGCTGGGCCGTGTGCTCGAACGGCGCGGTCACGGTGCGGATCGACCCGGCCGCGGAGAAGGGCTGGACGGCGCACGAGGTCATCACGTTCGACCCGTCGTTCGCGATCAGGCTGCTCGTCGAGGAGTTCCCCACGGTGCGCTTCGCCGCGGAGGTGCTGGGCGAGGGCTACCGGCTCAACCAGGAGTTCCCGCCGGGCGAGCTCACCGGGACGCAGCACGTGGTGAGCGTCGACGAGCTGTGCTCCGAGCCGGTCACGCGCCTCGCCGTGCGCGCCCCGGACATGACCGACGAGGACTTCGACCACGTCGTCAAGCGCCTCGGCCTCCATGACGTCACGTACTCCGTGGGCTACACGGCGTGGCTCGACATCGCGCCGTCGGGCATCACCAAGGCGAGCGCGCTCGAGACGCTGCGCCGCGAGCTGGGCGTCAACCCCGAGCGCACCGTCGCGGTGGGCGACGGCCGCAACGACGTCGAGATGCTCACGTGGGCCGCGCGCGGGGTCGCGATGGGGCACGCGCCCGCCGAGGTGCGCGAGGCCGCGGACGAGGTGACGGGAACGATCGACGACGACGGCGTCCTCGCGGTGCTGCGCTCGTTGACGTGACCGGTCGACGCGGGTGGCTCGCTTGACTCCGGCTCGCTTGACACAGGGAGCACAATCACGGCCATGAGGCCGGGCATCGAGGACGTCGCACGGGCCGCCGGGGTTTCCACGGCGACCGTCTCGCGCGCCCTGCGCGGGCTGCCGAACGTCACGGAGGCCACCCGGCGGCGCGTGAGGGAGGCCGCGGACACGCTCGGCTATGTCCCTTCGCCGTCGGCGGCGTCCCTCGTCACGGGGCGCACGCGGACCATCGCGGTGGTGTGCCCGTGGGTGAACCACTGGTTCTTCGCGAACGTCATCGAGGGTGCGGAGATGACGCTGCGCACCGAGGGCTTCGACGTCCTGCTGCACACGTTCGACTCGTCGCGAGCCCAGCCGCGCCCGCCCCTCGACCCGTCCGCGCTGCGGCGGCGCGTGGACGGCGTGATCGTGCTGGGCGTGCCGCTCGAGGAGGACGAGATCCGAGCCGTGCTGTCCCTCGGGCAGCCCGTCATCTTCATCGGCACGGGCAGCGAGGACGCCTCGACGGTGCGGCTCGACGATGTCCGCACGGGCCGGGAGGCCACCGAGCACCTGCTCTCGTTGGGCCACCGGCGGATCGGTCACCTCGTGGGCACGCCCGACGGGATCGCGCGGTGGAACCCGGGCGTGCAGCGCCAGGAAGGCTGGCTCACGGCCCTGCGCGCAGCGGGGATCGAGCCCGAGCCGGGCTGGGCCGTGCCCGGGCGCTTCGACATCGCGACGGGGCGGGCGGCGCTGCACGAGCTGCTCGACCGCCACCCCGACGTCACGGCCGTGTTCGCGGCGAGCGACGAGATGGCGATGGGGGCCGTGATCGCGGCGCGCGAGCGGGGGATCGAGATCGGCCGGGACGTGTCGCTCATCGGGGTGGACGGGCACGACGTCGGCGAGGTGCTCGGGCTCACCACGATGGCTCAGCCGGCACTCGAGCAGGGGCAGGTGGCGGCGACGATGCTGCTCGACATGATGACGGGCGCGCCCGTGCCCGAGGACGTCGTCTTCACCTCGACGCTCGTGCGCCGCACGTCGACCGCGCCGCCCTCGCCCTGAGCAGCGCACCCCTCCCCAGGCGGGATGTCCGATTCGCCCCTAGGGTGAGTTTGTCCGATCGTGACCACAACGTGACTCGATCGGGCTTGCGAAAGGTGCATGTAAACGCTTACATGGAGCCACCTGACCAGCACCACGACGTCGTGGAGGAACACACATGCGCATCAAGAACGCGCGGGGGGCCATCGCCCTCACCGCGGGAGCGAGTCTCGCTCTCGTCCTTTCGGCGTGCGCGCCGCCCATGGACGAGGAGCCCGGTGGCACCGACACCGGGACCGACACCGGAACGACCGAGCCCACGGGCGACGTCGCCGAAGGCTGTGAGGACTACGCCGTCTACGGCGACCTCTCCGGCAAGACGGTTACCGTCTACACCTCGATCGTCGAGGTGGAGCAGGTGGACCAGGAAGAGTCGTACGACAAGTTCGAGGAGTGCACGGGCGCCAAGATCGAGTACGAGGGCTCGCGCGAGTTCGAGGCGCAGCTCCTCGTGCGCGTCGAGTCCGGCTCCGCGCCTGACATCGCATACCTGCCCCAGCCGGGCCTGCTGAACACGATCGTCAACGACTTCCCCGACGCGATCGTCCCCGCCTCCGCGGGCACGGAGGCGAACGTGGACCAGTTCTTCTCCCCGTCGTGGAAGGAGTACGGCACGGTCAACGACACGTTCTACGCCGCACCGCTCGGGGCGAACATGAAGTCGTTCGTCTGGTACAACCCCTCGATCTTCACGGAGAAGGGCTACGCGGTCCCCACCACGTGGGACGAGATGCTCGCCCTGACCGACCAGATCGCGGCGGACTACCCCGACTCCAAGCCGTGGTGCGCGGGCATCGAGTCCGGCGACGCCACCGGCTGGCCGGCCACCGACTGGATCGAGGACGTGGTGCTCCGCGCCTCGGGCCCCGAGGTCTACGACCAGTGGGTCGCGCACGAGATCCCGTTCAACGACCCGGCCATCAAGTCGGCCTTCGACGTCGCGGACGACATCCTCCGTGACGAGGCCCGCGTGAACGGCGGCTTCGGCAACGTCGCGACCATCGCGATCACGCCGTGGACCGACGGCGGCCTGCCGATCCTCCCGGCCGGCGACGACGACCCGCAGTGCTTCCTGCACCGCGCGGCGAACTTCTACCAGAACAACTGGCCGGAGGGCACGAACGTGGCGGAGGACGGCGACGTCTTCGCGTTCTACCTCCCGTCGATCGACGGCGAGTCGTCCCCCGTGCTCGGTGGCGGCGAGTTCGTCGCCGCGTTCCGTGACGCTCCCGAGGTCGCGGCGTTCCAGGAGTTCCTGTCCTCTGACACGTGGGCCAACGAGAAGGCTCGCGTGACCGAGGGTGGCGGCTGGGTCACGGCCAACAACGGCCTCGACCTCAACAACCTCGCGACGGACTTCGACAAGCTCGCCGCCGGGGTGCTCGGTGACCCGAACTCGGTCATCCGCTTCGACGCCTCCGACCTCATGCCCGCCGCGGTGGGTGCCGGAAGCTTCTGGCGCGAGATGACCGCATGGTTCGCCGAGGGCAAGGACACGCAGGCGGTCCTCGACGCGATCGAGGCCTCCTGGCCGTGATCCGGGCCTAGGGTCCGAACAAGTGCAGTGAACGCGTCGGGGCTCGTCCAGCAGGGCGGGCCCCGACGCGAACCCGGCAACGGCGCCGGGACCCGGTGAGACGAGGACGCGGAGGACGGGCATGGACTGGGAGTACGTCAAGTACTACTTCAACTGGTTGACCGGCGAGATTCGTGACTTCTTGCTCGTGGCCAACTCCCCGGGTCAGAAGATCGTCCTGGCGATCGTGGTCATCGCCCTCTTCGTCGGAGTCATGGCGCTCCTCCTGTGGCTCGTGGACCGGCCACGCAACCCGCGCGGCTGGCTCGTCGCCTCCGTCTTTGCGGGCCCGGCGCTCGTCCTGATCGGCTTCGGCCTCGTCTACCCGGCGATCCGCACCACGCAGTCCTCGTTCTACGACCGCACCAGCTCGGTGTTCGTGGGCTGGGACAACTACGTGCGCGCCTTCTCCGAGTCCGAATTCCAGATCGTGCTCCGCAACACCGCGCTGTGGGTGTTCCTCGTCCCGATCCTCGCCACGGCGATCGGGCTGATCTACGCCGTGCTCGTGGACCGCACGAGGTTCGAGAAGCTCGCCAAGACGCTCGTCTTCATGCCCATGGCGATCTCGATGGTGGGCGCGTCGATCATCTGGAAGTTCGTCTACGACTACCGCCAGGCAAGCTCTCCCCAGACGGGTCTGCTCAACCAGGTGCTCGTGTGGATCGGGATCGAGCCGCAGCAGTTCATCCTGAGCCAGCCCTGGAACAACTTCTTCCTCATCGTTGTGATGATCTGGATCCAGACCGGGTTCGCGATGACCATCCTCTCGGCGTCGATCCGCGCGATCCCCGAGGACATCATCGAGGCTGGCCGGCTCGACGGGCTCTCCGGGATCGGCATGTTCCGCCACATCACCGTGCCGAGCATCCGACCCGCGCTCATCGTGGTCCTCACGACCATCGCGATGGCGACCCTCAAGGTCTTCGACATCGTCCGCACCATGACGGGCGGCAACTTCGGCACGTCCGTCGTGGCGAACGAGTTCTACACGCAGAGCTTCCGCTACAACGACAAGGGCCTAGGCGCCACGCTCGCCGTGATCCTCTTCGTGCTCGTCATCCCGCTCGTCGTCTACAACGTGCGCCAGATGCGCAAGGTGGAGGAGATCCGATGACCACCTCGACCCCGCCCGTCACGGCGGCGCCCACCAAGGCCGGTGTCCAGACCCGCGCGACCAAGCTCCGCAAGCGCCTGAGCAACCCGTGGGCGTCGCTCGCGGCCGTGGTCATCGCGATCCTGTGGACCATCCCCACGGTCGGCCTGCTCATCACGTCGTTCCGGCCCGAGGTCGACATCACCCGGAACGGGTGGTGGAACGTCCTGAAGTTCTGGGAGCGGCCCACCCTGACGTTGGCGAACTACGATCAGGCGCTCTTCGGCGGCCAGACGAGCCTCGCCAACTACTTCGTCAACACCCTCGTGGTGACCCTGCCGTCCGTGGTGATCCCGATCTCGCTCGCGCTGCTCGCCGCGTACGCGTTCGCGTGGATCGACTTCAAGGGCCGCGACATCCTCTTCGTCGCGGTGTTCGCCCTGCAGATCGTGCCCATCCAGGTGACGCTCATCCCGCTGCTCACGCAGTACAACCAGTGGGGGCTCTCGGGCACGTTCTGGCCGGTGTGGCTGTCGCACTCGATGTTCGCGCTACCGCTCGCGATCTTCTTGCTGCACAACTTCATGAAGGACATCCCGCCGTCGCTCGTCGAGGCCGCCCGCGTGGACGGGGCGGGGCACGTGAAGATCTTCTTCCGCGTGCTCATGCCGCTCCTGGTCCCCGCGATCGCGTCATTCGCGATCTTCCAGTTCCTGTGGGTGTGGAACGACCTCCTCGTCTCGCTGACCTTTGCGGGCGGGCGTCCCAACGTCGCCCCGCTCACGGTGCGCATCGCGGAGATGGTCGGCACGCGAGGCTCGGACTGGTTCTTGCTCTCGGCCGGTGCGTTCATCTCGATGATCGTCCCCGTGATCGTGTTCCTGTCCCTCCAGCGCTACTTCGTGCGCGGCATGATGGCGGGCTCCGTCAAGGGGTGACGCGCTAGGGGTGTCCCCGCGCGTTAGCGTGCGGGGATGACCTCGAGGCGCACGGGCGGTGAGCTGGTCGGGCGTGTGCCCGCGCCGGTGCTGTTCGTCGGCTCGGGCCTCGCGCAGTACATCGGCGCGGCGATCGCTGTCGGCCTGTTCGCCGTGGCCGGCGCGCCCGAGACGGGGTGGCTGCGGATCCTCGCCGCGGCGCTCGTGCTGCTCGCGTGGCGCCGGCCCTGGCGGCTGACGTGGACGTCGGCCGCGCTGCGCGGGGCGGCCGTGTTCGGGCTCGTGCTCACGGGTATGAACATCGCCTTCTACCTCGCGATCGCCCACCTGCCCCTCGGGCTCGCGGTGGCGATCGAGTTCGCCGGACCCGTCGCGGTCGCCGCGATCACGGGTGGGGTCCGTGAACGGTGGGGCGGGCTGCTCGCCGCCGTCGGCGTCGCGGTCCTCTCGACCGCGACGCTCTCTGGGATGACGTCGGCGGGCGAGCCGGAGGTCGTGGTGCTCGACGTGAGGACCGTGGGTTCGTCGCCGAGAGCCGTCGAGGATGTCCTCGCCGAGCATTCAACCGAGATCGCCGCCGAGCTCGCCGCGCAGCAGTCCGCAGCGGTGCAAGGGCTCGCCTGGATCCTGGTCGCGGCAGCGCTGTGGGCGGGCTACGTGGTGCTCGGCCGGCGGGT
>JAAYZM010000569.1 GCA_012514835.1 Actinomycetales bacterium | reverse complement strand
CCTCGCGTCCTTAGTCTGGGTGATCGCGGTGGCGGCGGGGCCTACTGCGCGACCTGGCTGATCTCGAAGGGAACCGGCTTCTGCGCCGCGTGGGGGTGCTCGGGGCCCGCGTAGACCTTGAGCTTGCTGAGCTGGCCACGGCCGAGCGTCGTCTTGGGGATCATGCCCCGGACGGCCTTCTCGACGGCGCGGTCGGGACGCTTCTCGAGCAGCTCGGAGTACTTCACGGCACGCAGACCGCCCGGGTGACCCGAGTGACGGTAGGCGAGCTTGCTCTCCCGCTTGTTGCCCGTGAGCGCGACCTTGTCCGCGTTGATCACGATGACGAAGTCGCCCGTGTCGACGTGCGGCGCGAACGTGGCCTTGTGCTTGCCACGCAGGAGCGACGCGACGTGGGTGGCCAGACGGCCGAGGACCACGTCGGTCGCGTCGATGACGTACCAGGTCCGCTCGACCTCGCCGGGCTTGGGGGTGTACGTGCGCACGGTGCTGCCTTCGTGTCGTGTTGCTTGATGTGGACCGCACCGGGCATCAGCGCAAGGCTGAGGCTCCGACACGGGTTCGGTGCTGGCGCGTGCTGCTCTCTTGGATGCCCACGGTCAGACCCGCGGTCGCGCCAAGAAGCGCACAACGACCCCCTAGAGTACCCGTCGGCGCGCCGACTGGTCAAAACCGGGGAGATGTGCCGGTCGTCACTCTACCGCGCTGCGCGGTGGGCGCCACCAGCCCCCTCCGGTCGCCGCGCGGCAGGACCGGTGCCAGGGTGAAGGGATGAGCGACACCGACCAGCCCGCCCGTCCCGACGGCCCCGAGCCTGACTCCGACCAGCTGCCGCTCGAGGACACCCTCGCGCAGCGTGGCGTGGACGACCTCCTGGACGAGGGCTACTCGCCACCGGACCGCCCGCGCACCAACCGCTGGGGCGAGACCCCGCTCGAGGAGTCCCTCGGCGAGAGCCTCGACCGTCGTCTCGCCCAGGAGGAGCCGGAGAGCTGGGACCCCGAGCACCGCCCTCCCGCCGGTTCCGAGGAGGACCGTGCGGGGCGGCTCGCCGTCGACGACGACGAGGACTCCGACCCCACGGGGGCTGGCTCGCAGCACTACATGGCGGACGACGTGGGCGTCGCAGGTGGGGGCGCGAGCGCGGAGGAGGCCGCGATGCACCTCGTGCCCGACGACGACGCCCCTGAGGACCCCGACGGCGAGCGCACCCTGGACGACGACGACCTCACGGCGACCGACGCCGAACCACCGGGCGAGAACGCCGGGCGCGACTAACGCTCGCGACGGACCCGCTCGGCGTCCCACACGGGCTGCGCGGTCTCCCGCACCTCGCCGTCGGCGGCGAAGCTGAGGAAGCGGTCGAAGCCGCGAGCGAACCAGCGGTCGTGCGTGACGGCCAGGACGGTCCCCTCGAACGCCATGAGCCCTGCCTCGAGCGCCTCGGCGGAGTGCAGGTCGAGGTTGTCCGTGGGCTCGTCGAGCAGCAAGAGCGTGGCGCCCCCGAGCTCGAGCAGGAGGATCTGGAAGCGCGCCTGCTGCCCGCCCGAGAGCGTCTCGTAGGTCTGCTGCGCGGAGTCCACGAGCTCGTAGCGGTCGAGCGCACGGCTCGCGGGCTCGCGCGAGAGCCCCCCGCGCCGCCCCTCCCCGCGGTGCAGGATCTCGAGCAGCGTGCGGCCCGCGTACTGGGGATGCGTGTGGTTCTGCGCGAACCAGCCGGGCAGCACGCGCGCGCCCAGCACGGCGGTACCCGCGTGGGTGACGGGGTCCACCGGGACGTCGCCGTCGGGCCGCTGCTCGGGCGCCGGGTCCGTGCCGCCGCCCGCGAGGAGCCGCAAGAAGTGGGACTTGCCCGAGCCGTTCGAGCCGAGCACGGCCACGCGCTCCCCGAACCACACCTCGAGGTCGAACGGCTTCATGAGGCCCGTGAGCTCGAGCCCGGTGCACACGACGGCGCGCTTCGCGGTGCGCCCGCCGGACAGCCGCATGCGCACGTGCTGGCGCTGCGGGCTCTCCTCGGGAGGTCCCGCGTCCTCGAAGCGCCGCAGCCGCGTCTGGGCCGCGTGGTAGCGCGACGTCATCTTGTCGCTCGAGGCCGCCTGGACGCGCAGGGTCGCCACGAGGGTGCGCAGCTTCGCGTGCTCCTCGTCCCAGCGGCGGCGCAGCTCCGCGAGCCGGGCGAGCCGCTCCTCGCGCGCCTGCGCATAGGTCGCGAAACCGCCACCGTGCACCCAGCACGT
>JAAYZM010000568.1 GCA_012514835.1 Actinomycetales bacterium | reverse complement strand
CCTCCCCCACGAAGCAGAACACGCACGGCTCGCACGGCTCCAAGCTGGGCGGCGACGAGATCCGCGGCCTCAAGGAGGTCCTCGGTTTCGACCCCGAGCGCTCCTTCCAGGTCGACGAGGACGTCATCGCCCACACGCGCGGCCTCCACGAGCGCGGTGCGGCGGAGAAGGCCGCGTGGACCGAGAAGTACGAGGCCTGGCGCGCGGCGAACCCCGAGCGTGCCGAGCTGCTCGACCGGCTCGTCGCCAAGGAGCTGCCCGCGGGCTGGGCGGACGCCCTGCCGACGTTCGAGGCCGGCAAGGCGATCGCGACCCGCGCCGCGTCGGGTGAGGTGCTCAGCGCGCTCGCGCCCGTGCTGCCCGAGCTCTGGGGCGGCTCGGCCGACCTCGCGGGCTCGAACAACACGACCATGAAGGGCGAGCCGTCCTTCCTCCCAGCGAAGCGCTCGACCCACGAGTTCTCCGGTGACATCTACGGCCGCACGCTGCACTTCGGCATCCGCGAGCACGCGATGGGCTCGATCCTCTCGGGCATCGTGCTGCACGGCCTCACGCGCGCCTACGGCGGGACGTTCTTCACGTTCTCCGACTACATGCGCGGCGCGGTCCGCCTCGCCGCACTCATGGGCGTCCCGGCGATCTACGTGTGGACGCACGACTCGATCGGGCTCGGCGAGGACGGCCCCACCCACCAGCCCGTCGAGCATCTCGCGGCCGTCCGGGCGATCCCGGGCCTCGCGCTCGTGCGCCCCGCAGACGCGAACGAGACGGCGGCCGCGTGGCAGGCCGTGCTCGAGCGCCGCGACGGTCCCGTGGGCCTCATCCTCACGCGGCAGAACGTCCCGACGTTCCCGCGCGGCACGGACGGCTTCGCGGGCACGGACGGCGTCGCGAAGGGCGCCTACGTCCTCCTCGAGGCGTCGACGGGCACGCCGGACGTGATCCTGATCGCCACGGGCTCCGAGGTCCAGCTCGCCGTCGCGGCGCGCGAGACGCTCGAGGCCGATGGCGTCGCGACGCGCGTCGTGTCCGCACCGAGCCTCGAGTGGTTCGCGGACCAGGACGACGCGTACCGCGAGTCGGTGCTCCCCGCGGCCGTCAAGGCCCGCGTCTCCGTCGAGGCTGGCATCGCGCTCTCGTGGCGCGGGATCGTGGGCGACGCCGGGCGCTCGGTCTCGCTCGAGCACTACGGCGCCTCGGCGGCGTACGAGAAGCTCTACGAGGAGTTCGGCATCACGGCCGAGGCCGTGGTCGCCGCCGCGCGAGAGTCCCTCGAGGCAGCGCGTGGGTGACTCGACCAACCCGCTACGGGCACCCGGCGATCTGCGTCTCCCGCGGATCGCCGGGCCGTGCGGGCTCGTCATCTTCGGCGTGACGGGTGACCTCGCGCGCAAGAAGCTCATGCCGGCCGTCTACGACCTGTCGAACCGCGGACTGTTGCCGCCCGGCTTCGCCCTCACCGGGTTCGCCCGGCGCGACTGGGCCACCCAGGACTTCGCGAAGATCGTGCACGACTCGGTCAAGGAGCACGCGCGCACACCGTTCCGTGAAGAGACGTGGCGCCACCTCGCCGAGGGAATCCGGTTCGTCCAGGGTTCGTTCGACGACGACGACGCCTTCGACCGGCTCTCCGAGACGGTGACCTCCCTCGACGCGGAGCGGGGCACGGGCGGCAACCACGCCTTCTACCTCTCCGTCCCACCCAGCCAGTTCCCCGTCGTCTGCCGCCAGCTCTCCCGCTCGGGCCTGTCCCGGTCCGCGGAGGGTGCGTGGCGCCGCGTCGTCATCGAGAAGCCGTTCGGCCACGACCTGGCGAGCGCTCGCGAGCTCAACGACGTGGTCTCCTCGGTGTTCCGGCCCGACGACGTGTTCCGCATCGACCACTACCTCGGCAAGGAGACGGTCCAGAACATCCTCGCGCTGCGCTTCGCGAACCAGATGTTCGAGCCGATCTGGAACGCCAACTACGT
>JAAYZM010000084.1 GCA_012514835.1 Actinomycetales bacterium | reverse complement strand
GCGATCGCCTCGTGAGCTCGCTCTCCGGCGGGCAGCGCCAGCGCGTGTGGCTCGCGATGGCCCTCGCGCAGGACACCGAGCTGCTCCTGCTCGACGAACCCACCACGTTCCTCGACATCGCCCACCAGTACGAGATGCTCTCGCTGTGCTCCCGCCTGCACGCGGAGGGGAGGACGTTGGTGGCCGTGCTGCACGACCTCAACCAGGCGGCGCGCTTCGCGACCCACCTCGTGGTGATGCGCGACGGCGCCGTGGTGGCCCAGGGCCCGCCGTCGGACATCATCACGGCGGAGCTGGTCGAGGCCGTCTTTGGCCTGCCGTCGCGGATCATCCCCGACCCGGTCACGGGAACCCCCCTGGTGGTCCCGGCCGTCTGACCTTCACCCCTCGAGGTAGCGGGCGAGCACCTCGATGATCTCGCGCGTGCCCTCCTCGCGGCCGGCGGGCGAGTCGAGCCCGTCGAGGTGGGCCCCGTGCTCGGTGTGCATGAAGCGCGTCCCGCCGTCGATGGCCTCGAACTCGTAGGACGCGACGGACGTGGAGATGTGCGCGCCGTCGAGCCACATGTCGTACGTGAGCACGATCCGCTCGTTGTCGACGATGTCCGTGTAGGTGGCCACGAAGCGGGAGAGCGGCCCGCCGTGGAACTTGCCCTCGGCCACCTCGACGCCGCCCACGCGGAAGTCGAAGGCCTCGTCGGTGGTGTCCCAGTCGGGCCCGTCGGTGAACCAGGCCTTCTTCTGGGCGCGGTCCGCGAACGCGGCGAAGGTGCGCTCGACGGGGGCGGCGATGTCGCGGGTGATGGTGAACCCGGCGTGGGCGATGGTCATGGTGTGTCTCCTTCGAGGTGGGCGGCGAGCCGGTCGGCCTGTCGCTCGGCGGGGGTGCGCTGGGCGGCGAGCCAGGTGGCCGCGCCGTCGAGGGCACCGGGGACGAGCGAGACGGTGCGCGTGCGCCCGAGCTTGCTCGTCGTGACGATCCCGGCGTCCTCGAGGACGCCGAGGTGCTGCAGCACGGTGGGCAGGGACACCCCGGTTGCGAGTTCGGAGACGGTCGCGGGTCCGACGGCGAGACGCGCCACCATGGCCCGGCGCCGCGACTCGGCGAGCGCGCGGAACACGAGGTCCGTCCGCTCCGACTCCGAATAGTTAGGCATACACCTAACTATCAACCTGCGCGATCCATCCGTCAACCCCGGGGCGCGGCCACCTCTGCGGAACACCACGCCACTCCGCGGAACACCACGCCCCCGATCCCACCGCTGCGGAACACCACACAACTCTGCGGGACCTCAGCGTCACGATTTGCCCCTTGCGGAACACCACGGAACGCTCGTGTTCCGCAGAACATCGATCGAGGGCTATCCCGGCGTCTCAGCCGGGGAACACGGACCGCGCGCGTGCGCGACGATGTCCCCATGACGGGAACGATGATGCTGCGCGGCGCGCGGCTCGTGCGGATCGGCGAGGGTGGCGTACGGGCGAGGACCATGTCCGACGACGACGCCCCCGGCCTCGGCGAGCACGCAGATGACGCAACAGCCAACGGGCTGCTCGACGTCGCGATCGCCGACGGCCGCATCACCGCCGTCGGCCCTCGTCTCGAGACGCGCGGCGACGAGGAGATCGACCTCGAAGGCCGCTGGCTCATGCCCGGCCTGTGGGACGCGCACGTCCACATGACGCAGTGGGCGCTCGACCGCCAACGCGTCGACGTGAGCCACGCGCAGTCCGCCGCCGAGGCCGCCGCCACGATGGCCCAGCACGCGCGGACCACCCCGCCGCCGCCCGACGTGGTCCTCGTGGGCAGGGGTCTACGGGATGCGCTCTGGCCTGACGTCCCGACGTCGGCCCTCCTCGATGCGGCCCTCGAGAAGGAGGGCGTCCCGCCAACCACGGCCGTCGTCGTCGTCTCGGGCGACCTGCACTCGGCGTGGTTCAACACGCGCGCCCTGACCCTCCTGGGCGCGTCCGGCCACCCCACGGGCTTCATGAAGGAGACCGACTGGATGGGCCGCATGGGCGCCATCGACGTGGTGCCCACGGACGTGCTCGACCGGTGGGTGGACGAAGCCGCGCGCGAGGCGGCGTCGCGCGGCGTGGTGGGGATCGTCGACTTCGAGATCGCGGACAACCTCGCCGCGTGGACGCGCCGCATCCAGGCTGGCACGCGCTCGCTGCGGGTGGACGCGGGGGTGTGGCGCGAGCACCTCGACCGGCCCATCGGGCTCGAGATCGCCACGGGTGACGTCATCCTTGACACGGGCGGCCTGCTGCGCCTGGGCCCGTTCAAGATCATCACGGACGGCTCGCTCAACTCGCGCACCGCCTACTGCGCCGACCCGTACCCGGGCATGCACGGCGCGGGCGCGTACGGGGTGCTCAACACGCCCACGGAGGAGCTCACCGCGCTGCTGCGCCACGTCCGCTCGAAGGGCATCACGGCGGCCGTGCACGCGATCGGCGACCGCGCCAACACCCTCGCCCTCGATGCCTACGCCGTGAGCGGCGCGCGCGGTTCCATCGAGCACGCCCAGCTTCTGTCCGACGACGACGTCGCCCGCCTGGCGACCCTCGACGTCGTGGCGAGCGTCCAGCCCGAGCACGCGATGGATGACCGTGACGTGGCCGATCGCCACTGGGCCGGTCGCACCGGCGGCGCGTTCGCCTTCGGGTCTCTCGCCCGGGCGGGCGTGCGGATGGCCTTCGGCTCGGACGCCCCCGTCGCACCCCTCGACCCCTGGGCCG
>JAAYZM010000567.1 GCA_012514835.1 Actinomycetales bacterium | reverse complement strand
CGAGCGCGCCCGACAGGTCCGTACGCCCCAGCAGAGTGTCCGCGACCGCGTGCGGCTGGTCGTGGATCTCCTTGTCCATGAAGGACGAGTAGCCGCCCTTCTCGGCCGCGGCCGCGTCCCAGTCCACCGTGAACCGGCGGGGCTCGACGGGCGCGCCGTCGAAGTCCGTCACCGTGACGGAGTCCGGGGTGATCGTCACGACCTGGTCCTGGCCCAGCTCGAGGGCCTCGCGCGTGTGGGCGATGAAGGCGGCGACGTCCGAGCCGAGGAAGTTCTCCCCCTCGCCGAGGCCGACGACGAGCGGCGAGTCGTGCCGCGCCCCCACGACCGTCCGGGGGTCGTCCCCGTGCACGGCGAGGATGGTGAAGGTGCCCTCGAGCCGACGGGCCACGACCGTGAGCGCCGCGGCGAGGTCGCCAGTCTCGGCGAAGGCTCGGTCGAGCAGGTGCGCCACGACCTCGGTGTCCGTCTCGGAGGAGAACTCTGCGCCGTCGGCGGCCACCTCGGCCTTGAGCTGGGCGAAGTTCTCGACGATCCCGTTGTGGATCACGGCCACCTTGCCCGCGGTGTGCGGGTGCGCGTTGACGTCGTTCGGGGCCCCGTGCGTGGCCCAGCGCGTGTGCCCGATCGCGGCGGTCGCGCCCGGGAGCGGCCGCGTCTCGAGCTCGGTGACGAGGTTGGCGAGCTTGCCCGCCTTCTTGCTCGTCGCGACGCCCCCGGCGCCGGCCCCGACGAGCGCGACGCCCGCGGAGTCGTACCCGCGGTACTCGAGGCGCCGGAGCCCTTCGAGCACAACCTCGAGGGGCTTGCTGCCCGCTGCCAGATCTCCGACGTATCCCACGATTCCGCACATGCCCACGATTCTAGGGGTCACGGTCGGTGCGCCCGGCATGGCGAAACGTCCGGCACAATCGTCAGGTGATCCCGTCGTCGCCGACACCGTCCCTGGCCCCCGAGACCCCGTGGGTGGACCTGGACCGCGAGGCGTGGACGGCTCTGAGCGCCTCGACCCCGCTCCCCCTCACGGATTCCGACGTCGAACGCTTGCGCGGACTGGGCGACCCGATCGACCTCGCGGAGGTCGACGCGATCTACCGCCCCCTGTCCCGCTTGCTCGACCTGTACATCGAGGCGGCGGAGCACCGTCGGCACGCGACGAGCACGTTCTTGCGCGGCAACGGCACGCGCGTGCCGTACGTGATCGGCGTGGCGGGCTCGGTCGCCGTGGGCAAGTCCACGGCCGCACGCTTGCTGCGCGAGCTCGTGGCCCGCTGGCCCGCCACCCCGCGCGTCGAGCTGCTCACCACGGACGGGTTCCTGCTGCCCAACGCGGAGCTCGAACGGCGCGGCCTCATGGAGCGCAAGGGCTTCCCCGAGTCCTACGACCGCCGCGCCCTGGTGCGCTTCCTGTCGAAGGTGAAGTCGGGCCGCCCCGAGGTCTCGGCCCCGGTCTACTCGCACCTGACGTACGACATCGTGCCGGGCGAGCGCAACGTGATCCGCCAGCCCGACGTCCTCATCGTCGAGGGCCTCAACGTGCTCCAGCCCGCGCGCCCCACGGCCGACCACCCCTCGAGCCTCGCCGTGAGCGACTTCTTCGACTTCTCTATCTACGTCGACGCCCGCGAGTCCGACGTGCGCCAGTGGTACGTCGACCGCTTCCTGTCGCTACGCACGACGGCGTTCTCCCGCCCCGAGTCCTACTTCCACCGCTACGCGGCGTTGTCCGACGACGAGGCCGTGGCGACCGCGGAGCACATCTGGGACACGATCAACGCCCCCAACCTGCGCGAGAACATCCTGCCCACACGCTCCCGGGCGACCCTCGTGCTCACCAAAGGCGCGGACCACACCGTGCAGCGTGTGCGCCTGCGCAAGACGTGAGGCGGCCGCCTGCGGCGCCCGCTCCAGTCGCCCAGTTGTGGAGCTCCACCCCGTGAGGGCATTTCCTCGCGATGAGGTCCTCGATGCGGCTCACTTCCTTCCCTCGATCCCGCGCTGCGCTTCCTTGATGGCGTTCAGGTAGGTCTGCTCGACGTCCGACGGTGCAGCGTCCCCACCCTCCAGGAACTTCGCGTACTCACCCTCGGCGTGGGTGACCGCCTGGCGGTGACTGACGCTCCCCGCCCCGGCGAGCGTGGGCGCGTCCATCGCTACGATGAGCCGGTCGAGGTG
>JAAYZM010000566.1 GCA_012514835.1 Actinomycetales bacterium | reverse complement strand
CTCGACGTCATGGTCTCCCTCGCGCAGGACGGCATGACCATGATCGTGGTCACCCACGAGATGGGCTTCGCCCGCAAGGCCGGCGACCGCGTCGTGTTCATGGACTCCGGGTCGATCGTCGAGGAGTGCGACCCCGACACGTTCTTCACCAACCCGAGCTCCGACCGCGCGAAGGACTTCCTCTCGAAGATCCTCACCAACCACTGACCGCCCGTAGGACCGACCCACGGCCGAGAACCGGCCACGAGGATGAAGGAGACGAAGGATGCGGACACGAATGACACGCGCTGCGGCACTGGGGGCCGTCGCACTTCTCGCTCTCGGCGCCTGCGCCTCGAACGGTGGCGGCGACGGTGCCGCCGACGTCGACGCGGGCGACTTCCCGGAGGGCTCGACCATGGCGAGGCTCGCCGACGCGGGCTCGATCAAGATCGGCACCAAGTTCGACCAGCCGCTCTTCGGCCTCGTGGGGCCCAACGGTGTGCCCGAGGGCTTCGACGTCGAGATCGGCAAGCTCGTCGCGGGCGAGCTCGGCATCGACGAAGGAGACATCGAGTGGATCGAGACGGTCTCCTCCGTGCGTGAGGACTCGATCGCCAACGGCACCGTCGACATCATCGTCGCGACATACACGATCAACGACACGCGCAAGGAGAAGGTCTCCTTCGCCGGTCCGTACTATCTCGCAGGCCAGTCGCTCCTGACCCTCAAGACCAACACGGACATCCAGGGCGTCGACGACATCGGCGGCATGAAGATCTGCACCGCCTCGGGCTCGACCCCCGAGCAGAACCTGCTCGAGAACTACCCCGACGCCGAGGTCGTGCCGTTCGGGCAGTACTCCGACTGCCTCGAGCCGCTGCGCAACAACCAGGTCCACGCGATCTCGACGGACAACGTGATCCTCGCCGGGTTCGCCGCCGAGCACGACGACCTCGAGGTGCGCGGCGAGCAGTTCACCGAGGAGCCCTACGGCATCGGTCTCGCGAAGGACGACACGGACTTCCGCAACTTCATCAACGACGTGCTCGAGAAGATCTTCGAGGACGGCCGCTGGGTCGAGGCGTGGGAAGCCACCGCGGGAACCGTGCTGCCGACGCCCGAGCCTCCGACGATCGACCGCTACTGACCACGCGCCGCGTGGCGCCGGGGCACTCGCCCTGGCGCCACGCGGCCCGTTCCACGGAAGGGGCACGGGGTTGATAGACGTCTTCCTCGACAACGGACCGGCGTACCTCGCCGGTTTCCGCATGACGCTCGCGCTGACCGCCGTCGCGGGTGTCGCGTCGCTCGTCTTCGGCACGATCCTCGCGGCGCTGCGCGTCGCCCCGCTGCGGCCGCTGCGCGTGCTCGCCACGGGCTACGTCGAGCTGCTGCGCAACACCCCGCTCACGCTCGTGTTCTTCGGCATGGTGCTCGTCGCGCCCCAGTTCGGCATCATCCCGCCGATCGGCTTCTGGACGGCGATCATCTGCCTGACCCTGTACACCTCGGCCTTCGTGTGCGAGGCACTGCGCTCGGGGATCAACTCGGTGGGCGTGGGCCAGGCGGAGGCGGCCCGGGCGATCGGGCTGACCTTTGGCCAGTCGCTCGCGCTCGTGATCTTCCCCCAGGCCGTGCGCACCGTGATCCCGCCCCTCATCAACGTCATCATCGCCCTCGCCAAGAACACCTCGGTCGCGGCGGGCTTCGCCGTGGTCGAGCTCGTCGCCACGGGGCGCAGGCTCGGCCAGGCCATCCCCGGGGAGGCGGTCACGATCCTCGGCGGGATCGCGATCCTCTACCTGCTGTTCACGATCCCCGCAGGGCTCTTCGCGACCCGCATCGAGCAGAAGGTGGCGTTCGCGCGATGAGCTCCGTCCTCTACGACGCCCCCGGTCCCGTCGCGCGCCGCCGCGAGGCGTGGGGTTCCGTCGTCGGCGTCCTCGTCATCCTCGTCGGTCTGTTCTTCGCGGTGCGCTACGCGGCCGGACGCGGCGTGTTCCAGCTCGACCGGTGGGACGTGCTGTGGGACCCGCCCAAGGGCCAGACGGCCGCTGACGTGTGGCGCTCGCTCCTCGTCCAGGGGCTCGGGGCGACGCTACGTGCCGCGGCGATCGCCGCCCCGCTCGCGCTCGGCCTCGGACTGCTGCTCGCCCTGTGGCGCCGCGTCCCGAACGTCTGGTTGCGGGCGCCCGCGATCGGCGTCGTCGAGATCGCGCGCGGCCTCCCCGTGCTCCTCGTCATGCTCTTCGGGTGGCTCGGGTTCAACATGCAGCCGCTCAGTGCCGTCGTCTTCGGACTCACGCTCTACAACATGGCGATCTTCGCCGAGATCCTGCGGGCCGGGCTCGCGGCACTCCCCCGGGGCCAGGCGGAGGCCTCGCTCGCGATCGGCATGACGCGCTGGCAAACGCTCTTGTCGATCGAGCTACCCCAGGCCGTGCGCACCATGACACCGAGCCTCATCGCCCAGCTCGTGGTCCTGCTCAAGGACTCCTCGCTCGGGTTCATCATCGGCTACGTCGAGCTGCTCCGGGTGATCCAGCGCAACACCGCGTTCTTCGGGGCGGACTACACGGTCGCACTGTTCGTGGTCGGAGCGGGTGTCTACCTCGCGATCAACATCTCGCTGTCCCGGCTCGCGATCCGGCTCCAGCGGCGCGGCTCGAGGCGTTCGGCCGGGACGATCGACAAGCAGAAGCTGACGGTCGCCACGGCGATGCTCGACCCCACGGGCGGTCTCGACAAGAGCACCGGCTTCTAGCCGCTCAGGCCGCGGGGCGCCCCCCGAGGTAGAGCCGCGACAGCTCGGGGTCCTCGAGCAGCTCGCGCGCGGGCCCGGAGATGTGCACGCGCCCGAGGTCGAGCACGCAGCCGACGTCGGCCGTCTCGAGCGCACGCCGCGCGTTCTGCTCCACGAGGAGCACGGCCGTGCCGTGGTCGCGCATGCGGACCACCTGCTCGAACACCGTGGCCGTCGTCTTGGGGTCCAGGCCCATCGACGGCTCGTCGAGAAGCACGACCTTGGGCGAGATCATGAGCGAGCGCGCGAACTCGACCTGCTTCTGCTGGCCGCCCGAGAGGAGGCCGGCGAGGTCGTTCCACCGCTCGGCGACGATCGGGAACACCGTCTTGACGCGCTCGATGCGCTCGTTGAGCACGGCCTTGTCACCCACGGTGAACCCACCCAGCTTGATGTTCTCCGCGACCGTCATCTCCGGGAACACGCTGTGCCCTTGGAGCACGTGCGCGAGACCGTGCCGCAGCATCTGCTGCGGTCCGTCGCCCGCGACGTCCTTGCCCTGGACCACGACCCGACCGGAACGGGGCACGAGCATGCCGCTCGCGACCTTGAGCACGGTGGACTTGCCCGCCCCGTTGGGCCCCACGAGGCACACGATGGTCGCGGGGGGCACGCGGACGGTGAGCCCGCGCAGCACGAGGGCCGCGCGGCCGTAGCCCGCCTCGATGTCGACGAGCTCGAGCAGGTGCTCAGACTCCAAGGTAGGCCTCCAGTACTCGGGGGTCCGACTGGACCTCGGCGGGCGGGCCGGCCGCGATGGGGCGGCCGCGGTCGAACACGAAGACGTGGTCCGAGAGGCTCATCACCATGTCCATGTTGTGCTCCACCACGATGAACGTGCGCCCCTCGGCGTTGAGCTCGCGGATGAGCGTCGAGATGCGACCGATCAGCGCGGGGTTCACGCCACCGGCGGGCTCGTCGAGCATGACGATCTCGGGATCGGCCATGAGGACGCCCGCGAGCTCGAGGAGCTTTTGCTGGCCGTAGGAGATGTTGCGCGCCTCGGCGTGCTCGAGGTGGTCGATGCCCACGCGGCGCAGCCAGCCCCGGGCTCGCTCGAGCTGCTCGGGGTCGTGCGCGCCGCGCCAGAGCGCGGAGACCGTGGGGTTGCGCACCGCGACGAGCATGTTCTCCATGACCGTCATCCGCGGGAAGATCCGGCACACCTGGAAGCTGCGCCCGAGCCCGAGCCGCGCGATGCGGTCCGGGGTGGAGCGGGTCACGTCCTTCCCGGCGAGGGTCACGGTGCCCGAGTCGGCCTTGATCATGCGCGTGACGCAGTTGAAGAACGTCGTCTTCCCCGAGCCGTTGGGGCCGATGAGCGCGTTGATCTTCCCGGGGAGGAACTCGACGGTCGCGTCGTCGACGGCCTTGACCCCGCCGAAGGACTTCGACAGGCCGTGCACCTCGAGCGTCACACCGCTGCCCGTGCTCATGACTCGCTCCCGGGGGTCGTCGCACCGACGGCGTCCTGCCGCGCGGCAAGCTGTTCGGCGGTCTCCTCGCGGATCGAGGAGGCCTGGGGCCCGAAGCGCGTGAACAAGCCACGCACGGCGGGGATGACGCCTTCGGGCATGAAGAGGACGACGACGGCGAGCAGCAGGCCGGTCGCCACGAGGTGGAACTGCGTGTCCCCGAACTCAGCCTTGAAGAACTCGATCGAGAGTCCCACGACGATCGCACCGACCACGGGCCCGTAGAGCTCGCGGACTCCGCCCAGCAGGGCCATGAGGACCATGTAGGCGCCCATGAGGATCGAGAACTGGAACACGGGGTCGAGGTCGCCGAACCACAAGGCGTACAGCCCGCCTGCGAGACTCGTGAACACGGCCGACCACACGAACGCGATGAGCTTGGCCCAGAACGTCGGGACACCGAGCGCGCGGGCCTTGTCCTCGTCCTCGCGCACGGCCTTGAGGCCCATGCCGAAGCGCGAACGGTCGATGCGCCACCACACGAACAGGGCGAGCACGAGCGCTGCGACGAAGATGTAGTAGAAGACGCGGTGGTGCTCCACGCGGGTGAGGCCATCAAACGGGCGCGGGATCATGATTCCCGTCGAGCCCCCGGTGAGCGAGACCCAGCTCTGCGAGACGAGCAGCAGGATGAGCACGAACGCGATCGTCACGATGACGAAGGACGCCCCGCGCACCCGCAGCGCGGCGATGCCGATCGGGACGGCGATGAGACCCACGATGACGGGCGTGAGCGCGAGCGCGAGCCACCAGCTCAGCTCGACACGGTCGATGAGGATCGCCGTCGTGTAGCAGCCGAGCCCGAAGTAGGCGGCATGCCCGAGCGAGATGTAGCCCGTGAACCCGCCCATGAAGTTCCAGCCCGTGGCGAGGAGGGCGTAGTTGAGGATCACGACGCCCGTGGAGAGCAGGTAGCCGGTCGAGGTGGTCATCGGGAACACGAGGGCGAACACGGCGACGACGACGACGAGCGTGAGCCCGGTCATCCTCTGCGGGCTGCGTCGCAGACCGGCCCAGCGGCCGGTCGCCTGGAGGTCAGAATCGTTGCGCAAGGCGACCTCCGAAGAATCCCTGGGGACGCACGATGAGCGTCACGAAGAGTGCGAGGTAGAACACCGTCTGGGCCCACGTGGTCCCGAGGGGGACCTGCAGGAGGGACTGGGTGATCCCGAGGAGCATGGCCGCGATGGCCGCCCCCGGGATCGACCCCAGCCCACCCACGACGATGATCGCGAAGAGCGGTCCGATCCAGTGCCAGTGCAACGACGGGTAGATCGTCGCGTCGAGCGCGAGCGCCGTCCCGCCCACGGCCGCGGTGGCCAGCCCCAGGCCGAAGCCGTAGCTGGCCACCTTGGCCGTGTCGACGCCCACGAGCTCGGCGGCCTCCTTGTGCTGGATCGTGGCGCGCAGGGCCTGGCCGAAGGACGTCTTCTTCAGCACGAGCCACAGCGCGCCGAGCGCGAGGACGGCCAGGCCGAAGGCGACGAGCTTGACGACAGCGACCTGGGCACCGAACAGCTCGATGCTCGCGGCTCCGTAGTCCAGCTTGATCCTGCGTTGCACCCCGGTGAACGTGAAGCCGAGCATGCCCTCGATCACGAGCGCGATCGCGAAGGTCAGGAGCACGGACATCATCGTGAGCGAGGCGGGCTTGAGGCGCGTCATGAGGAGCCGTTGCACCGCGACGCCGAGCCCGAAGAACACGGGCACGGTGATCACGAGCGAGATCAACGGGTCCCATCCCGTGGTGACGGTGAAGAACCACGCGAGGTAGCCCGCGAGGATGAGGAACGCCGAGTGAGCGATCATCACCACGCGCATGACACCGAAGTAGAGCGTCAGCCCGGCTGCCAGGAGGGCGTAGAGCCCTCCCAGCAGGATGCCGAGGATGAGGCTCTGCAGCAGGAGTGCAGAGGACATAGGGACTAGATCACCAGGCCGGCTTCACGGCGATGAAGTCCGCGGTCGCCTGGTCCACCGGGAGCACGATCTCCGGCTCGCCGTTCACGTACTGCTGGATGAAGTGGGCGCCGTTCGGGCGTCCCGCCTCGTCCCAGCCGAGCGTGCCGACGATCGTGGGGACCTCGTTGGAGTGCAGCCAGTCCACGAGCTTCTGCTGGCACTCGCCCTGCTCCGCACAGCCCACGGCCTCGACGACGGCGGCGATGACCTGGCCCACCGTGTACGCGTTGGCCTCGTCCTCGGTCGGCTCACGGCCTTCCTTCTCCTGGACCATCGCGACGAAGTTGGCGTTGCCCTCGTAGTCCGTGGCCGGCGAGTAGCCGGTCGGGGCCATGATGCCGTCGACGTTCTCCTTGCCGATCGCCTCGACGAACTCGGCGAGCGTCGGTGCCGTCGTGAACGCCGCCATGCGGGGCTGGTAGCCGAGCTGACGGACGGCCAGGATCATGTTCACGGCGTCCTGGTACTGGGTGCCGCCCACGAGCAGGTCCGCGTCGGCCGAGGCGAGCTGGGCCGCGATGCCGGAGAAGTCCGTCGTGTTGGGCGGGTAGATCTCGTCCACCACGGTCTGGACACCGGCCGCCTCGAGCTTGGCCTTGAGACCGTTGGCCGCGCCCATCGCGAGCGGGTCGTCCATCGAGGCGTACGCCGCCGTCGCGGGACGCTCGCTCTCGGGGAGCGACATGAGGTGGTCGTAGAGGTAGTTGTAGTGGTCGTCGGCGACGGCAGGGGCGGCGTAGAAGAGGTTCTTGTAACCCGCCTCGAAGATGGGCTGCGCGGCACCCGCGGGCTCCACGAAGAGCATCCCGTACTCCTCCGCGACGCG
>JAAYZM010000565.1 GCA_012514835.1 Actinomycetales bacterium | reverse complement strand
TGGACCAGGTCGCGATGCGACAGCCGCTCGTGGATCTCGTCGAGCGTCGGCCGGGCCGCGAATCGTTCGAGCTCTTCGCGCACGTAGTCCGACAGGGACATCCCGCTGCGAGCCGCGCGAGACTTGAGCACTCGATGCACCTCGTCGGGGAGGTGGCGAACCTGAAGCATGACCATGTGCTGACTCTACGTTGCATGTGGAGCACATGTAACGGTGAATCATGAGGTACTTTTCTCGCAGCCATCAACCCTCAGGAGGCTGGCCCGTGGAAGCCCTCGCCGTCGTCGTCGCGCTGCTGCTGCTCACGGTGGTGGTGGTCGGGGTGGGTGACCGTCTCGGGCTGCCGTGGCCTGCGCTGCTGACGATCATCGCCGCCGCGGCCGTGTTCGTCCCGAACGTCCCGGAGTTCGAGCTCGACAACGAGCTGATTCTCCCGCTGTTCCTGCCGCCCTTGCTGTGGGCGCTCGCGCGGCGCACGTCGTGGGTCATGTTCAAGGAACGTTGGCGCACCATCCTCGGGTTCTCGGTGCTCCTGACCGTCGTCACGGTCGTGGCGGTCGCGTGGACGTCGTGGCTCCTCGTCCCGGGAGCGACGGTCGCCGCGGCAATCGCGATCGGCGCGGCCGTGGCCCCGCCCGACCCGGTGGCCGTCGACGCCGTCGCGGAGCACGCCTCGATCCCGCGCCGCCTCACGAGCCTGCTGCACACCGAGGGTCTGTTCAACGACGCCGTCGCACTCGTCGCGTTCCAGCTCGCCCTCGCGATCACGCTGCAAGGGGAGACCCTCGAGCCGCTCGCGATCCTGCAGACCTTCTCGTGGACGGTGGTCGCGGCCCTCGCCGTCGGGCTCGGTGCCGGGTGGCTCGCAGCGCGCGTCATCCGCTGGCTCACCTCGCCCGTGGCCCGCAGCGCCCTGACCCTCGTGGTGCCGTTCGCCGTCTACATGATCGCGGAGGAGGTGCACGGCTCCGGCGTGATCGCCGTCGTGGTCGGCGCGGTGTACCTGAGCGGGCGCAACGACGAGATCGAGGCCCAGGACCGCCTCACGAGCACGGCGTTCTGGCACGTCATCGAGCTGCTCGTCACCGGCCTGGCGTTCGGCCTGATCGGCCTGGAGTTCCGCGAGATCATCGACCACGCGGGAAGCGACCTTGGCCTCATGGTGCTCCACGGGCTCGTCGTCGCGGGCGTCGCGATCGCCGTCCGGGTCGTCTGGGTGTTCGGCGGTCAGTGGCTGATCGGCAAGAAGCCGCACGGTCAGGCACCGCGCACGTGGCAGGAGTCGCTGCTCATCTCGTGGTGCGGCATGCGCGGGCTCGTCACCCTCGCGCTCGTGCTCGCGCTGCCCGCCGCCGAGTTCCCCGTGCGCGCCGAGGCGCTCGTGATCGCCGTCGTCGTCCTCGTCGTCACGATGGTGCTCCCCGGCCTCGCCCTGCCGTGGCTCGTGCGCCGCCTGCACCTGGGTTCCGGCGAGTCGCCCGAGGACGCCCAGGAGCGGGCCCTCATCGCGCGGGCGCAGCGCGCCGCCTTCGCGGTCGCGCGCGAGGCGATCGCGGCCGGGGCGCCGCCCGAGGTGCTCGAGTCGCTCGCGCAGCGCTTCGGGGACGTGGTCGGTACGTCCGACGACGACGGATCCCTCGCGGCCGAGTACGCCGAGCGGGCCGAGGCCATGCGCGACCGGCTGCGCCAGTACGCCGGGCTGCGCGACGCCGCGCTCGCGGCCGCGACCGCCGAGGTGCTGCGCGCCCGCAACGAGCCCGGGGTGGACCCGCACGTCGTGGACGTCGTGCTCGCCGACCTCGACCGCATGGCCGTGGGCCACGGCTCCCGCAACCGCAAGCCAGCGCTCCCGCCCACGCCCGCGACGTAGGGTTCGCGGTATGTCGCACCAGCCCGCGGGGGCGCCGTCGTCGTCGGCCCCCGGAACCCTGCCCCAGATCGCCGTCATGCTCCCGCGGGACCTGCCCCGCGCGGACGTCTTGCCGTTCGCGCGCCGCGCGGACGAGCTCGGGTTCGACGCCCTGTGGGTGGTCGAGGACCTCGGCTTCCGCGGCGGGATCGCACAGGCCGCGGCCGCGCTCGCGGTGACCGAGCGGCTGCGTGTGGGCATCGGGATCCTGCCCGTCGCGGCCCGCAACGTGGGTTTCGCGGCGATGGACGTCGGCTCGCTCGCCGAGCTGTTCCCCGGGCGCCTCGACGTGGGCCTGGGACACGGGCTGCCCGGCTGGATGCGCCAGGTCGGCGCATGGCCCGCGAGCCCGCTGACCCTGCTGCGCGAGCACACCACCGCGCTGCGGGCGCTCCTCGCGGGCGAGACCGTCACGGTTGCGGGACGCTACGTCAACCTCGACGGGGTGCGGCTCGAGTCGCCGCCGCCCGTGGTCCCGCCCCTCTACGCGGGGGTGCGGGGGCCGAAGTCGCTCGCGCTCGCGGGAGAGGTGGCCGACGGCGTGGTGCTGGCCGAACCCATCACGCCGGAATACCTCGAGGCGTCTCTCAGGCTGGCTGGCGCGCGGCGCGATCTGCTCGTCACGACCTACAACGTCGCATGCGTCGATGACGATCTCGATGCTGCCCGCGAGACCGTGCGCCCCGGGCTCGAGTGGATCGGCGAGCCTGACTGGTCCGTGCACATCGACCCGCTGCCCTTCGCCGCCGAGTTCCGTGAGCTGCGCGCGACGAGCGCCGACCGGGCCGAGTTCACGCGCCGCCTGCCCGCGGAGTGGATCGACCAGCTGGCGATCGCCGGACCGCCGGATGTTGCGCGCGCCCACCTCGCGGCCCAGCGCGCGGCCGGTGTCACGACGGCCGTCCTGATGCCCGCCGGCCCCGACCCGCTCGCCGCGCTCGAAGGCTTCGCCCGCCTGATCACCCGGTAGCGCGCCCCGGGTCTTCCCGCCCCCTCACCACCCCTGGCGCCGCAGACTTGCGGGGAGTTGTGCGCACACACCGCACCTTTCGGTCGCTCGTGCGCGCACCACTCACCGCAACGTGGGAGGGAGTTGCCCGTTACTCCGCGGGGCGGCGGGTTAGCGGGAGTCGTGACGGGGTGAAGAGGGCTGTCGCGCCGCCCGCGAGGAGGGGGAGGACGACGACGGCGGCCGCAAGCACGGTCCACGGCACGGCCATCCGCCACGTCGGGTCGGGCATCTCGGTCCCCAGGCCCGCCGACGCCGTGACGAAGGCCCAGCCCACGGCGAGACCACCGGCGATCCCCGGGAGCACGCCCGTCAGCGTGAGGAAACCCGACTGCAAGCCCGCCACGCGGCGACGCACGCGAGGGGAGGCGCCGACGGCGGACAGCGTGGCCAGGTCAGCCCGCGACTCGACCGCCGCGAGCCCCGACGCGATCCATGTTGCCGCGAGGGCGAGCAGTCCCGCCGAGCCCACGAAGAGGAGCACCGTGAGCGACACGTCACGCTCAGGCAGGCGCTCGATGCTGACGGCCATCTCGTCGCTGATCCCTCGGACCGCGGTCGCGAGCTCCGCTTCTTGAGCCTCTGTCCACCGTGCGGATGGCTGGGCCACCACGGCATGGGGGACCACGTCGAGGTCGACCTCGAGCTGGTCGAGGAGCGACAGCGGAAGGATCATGTTGTGCAGCACGGTCAACCGCCCTTCAACTCGCGCTCCGGGGAGAACGGTCGCCTGGGAGGCGCCGTCGTCGGATCCGGAACCCTCGACGTGGAGCCGCACGTTCCCGTCCTGCCAGACGCTCGAGTACCCCGCGGAGGGCACGCGGCCTGCGGCAAGGTTCTCCGCGAGCTCGGGGACCTCGTCCCCCACGATGATCGCGAATGCCGAGCCGTCGTCCGTGAGGACCCCTTCGCGCGCCCCTGCGCTCGGGTAGAGCGCGCTGCTCGACCAGAAGCTCCCCGAGAACTGACTCTCTCCGCAGCCGAGATCGTTCGCGTGCTCGGCGATCTCTTCCTCGGTGGGCTCTCGGTCGAGGAGCCAGAGCGGGCACGTCAAGGTGTCGTCCGGGAGGGCGGTGATTCCCCACCACGTGCCTTCCTCGGGAGGCTCGGAAGGC
>JAAYZM010000564.1 GCA_012514835.1 Actinomycetales bacterium | reverse complement strand
CGTTCAAGGGCAACGACATCGAGCGGTTCTACCGCTACGGCCTGCTCGCGAACCCGGCGCTGCGCATCTACAAGCCGTGGCTCGACCGCCAGTTCGTCACGGAGCTCGGGGGCCGCTCGGAGATGAGCCAGTACCTCGTCGAGCACGGGCTGCCGTACCGCGACAGCGCGGAGAAGGCGTACTCGACCGACGCGAACATCTGGGGTGCCACGCACGAGGCGAAGACCCTCGAGCACCTCGACGTCTCGCTCGAGACGGTCGAGCCGATCATGGGCGTGCGGTTCTGGGACCCGCAGGTCGAGATCGCCACGGAGGACGTGACGATCGCGTTCGAGCACGGTCGCCCCGTCGCGATCAACGGCACGCGCTACGACGACGCGGTCGCGCTGGTCCACGAGGCGAACGCGATCGGTGGGCGGCACGGCCTGGGCATGAGCGACCAGATCGAGAACCGCATCATCGAGGCCAAGTCGCGCGGCATCTACGAGGCACCGGGCATGGCGTTGCTGTTCGCCGCGTACGAGCGCCTCGTCAACGCGATCCACAACGAGGACACGGTCGCGAACTACCACAACGAGGGCCGTCGCCTCGGGCGCCTGCTCTACGAGGGCCGCTGTCTCGACCCGCAGGCCCTCATGGTGCGCGAGTCCATCCAGCGCTGGATCGCGTCGGTCGTCACCGGCGAGGTGACGCTGCGCCTGCGCCGCGGCGAGGACTACACGATCCTGCGCACGGACGGCCCCCAGCTCTCCTACCACCCCGAGAAGCTATCGATGGAGCGCACCGAGTCCGCCGCGTTCGGTCCCACGGACCGGATCGGCCAGCTGACGATGCGCAACCTCGACATCGCCGACTCGCGGGCCAAGCTCGAGCTCTACGCGCAGCAGCCCGCGGACCAGGGGCAGGTGCTCGTCGAGCACGGCACCCTGTTCGGGGCGCTGCCCGCGGGCGGGGCCGAGGTCATCTCGGAGAACCCGGCCGTGGACGGCGACGAAGAGCTCTTGCTCGAGAGCGCCGCGATGGAAGCCGGGACGGACTGACGTGGGCTCGCACGGCACCACGCAAGGAGCGCTGTGGGGCGTCCGGTTCGCCGGCGGTCCCTCGGACGCGCTCGCGGCCCTCTCGCGCAGCACCCAGTTCGACTGGCGGCTCGCCCCGCAGGACATCACCGGGTCGATGGCGCACGCGCGCGTGCTCCACGGCGCGGGCCTGCTCGACGACGACGAGCTCGCGGGCATGCTCGCCGCGCTCGAGGCACTCCTCGCGGACGTGACCTCCGGGGCGTTCGGCCCGGAGCCCGACGAGGAGGACGTGCACGCCGCGCTCGAGCGGGGGCTCATCGATCGCGCGGGCACCGAGCTGGGCGGCAAGCTGCGGGCGGGGCGTTCGCGCAACGACCAGATCGCCACGCTCGTGCGGATGTACCTGCGCACCGAGACGCGCCACCTCGCGGGCCTCGTGCTCGACGTGGCCGAGGCGCTCGTGGACCAGGCCGCCGCGCACCCGGGCGCGCCCATGCCGGGCCGTACCCACCTCCAGCACGCCCAGCCCGTCCTGCTCGCGCACCACCTGCTCGCGCACGCGTGGCCGCTCTTGCGCGACGTCGACCGCTGGCGCGACTGGGACCGGCGCGCGGCACGCTCCCCGTACGGATCGGGGGCGCTCGCGGGTTCCTCGCTCGGGCTCGACCCGGCCGCCGTGGCGGCGGACCTCGGCTTCGACGGTCCCGTCGAGAACTCGATCGACGGCACGTCCTCGCGTGACGTCGTGGCCGAGTTCGCTTTCGTCGCCGCGATGGTGGGCGTGGACCTCTCGCGCCTCGCCGAGGACATCATCGTGTGGGCCACGAAGGAGTTCGGCTTCGCGCGGCTCCACGACGCGTACTCGACAGGGTCGAGCATCATGCCCCAGAAGAAGAACCCCGACGTCGCGGAGCTCGCGCGCGGCAAGGCGGGGCGCCTCATCGGTGACCTGGCCGGGCTCCTCGCGACCCTCAAGGGCCTCCCGCTCGCGTACAACCGCGACCTGCAGGAGGACAAGGAGCCAGTGTTCGACCAGGTCGACCAGCTCGACGTCCTCCTGCCCGCGATGGCGGGACTCGTCGCGACCCTGACGTTCGACACGGCGCGCATGGCCGAGCTCGCCCCGCAGGGCTTCTCGCTCGCGACCGACGTGGCTGAGTGGCTCGTGCGCGAGGGCGTCCCTTTCCGCGTCGCTCACGAGGTCGCGGGGGAGTGCGTGCGCGTGTGCGAGGAGCGCGGCATCGAGCTGTGGGACCTGTCCGACGACGACCTCGCGGGCATCTCGCCCCACCTGAGGCCCGCCGTGCGTGACGTGCTGAGCGTCGAGGGCTCGATCGCCTCGCGCGACGCCGTCGGGGGCACGGCGCACGTGCGGGTCGCCGAGCAGCTCGAGGCCGCCCGGTCGCGGCTCGCGGAGCTGCGGGGCTGGGCCACCCAGAGCTAGGCCATCGCGGTGCGACGTCTCTCGGTGCCCAGCGTCGTCGTCGTCGTGCTCGCCGTCGTCGGCGCCCTCGCGGGGTGCGTGCGCGAGGCGAGCCCGGCGCCGTCCCCGGGTCCGGTCGAGCTCACGTTGACCGAGGTCGACGCGCTCGCCGAGCGGATCCACGGCGAGTCCACGGTGGGGCCCGACCCACGGCTGCGCCGGGCGGAGGAGAGCACGGCCGACTGCATGGCGGCGGCGGGGTTCACCTACCACCCGCAGGCTCACGAGGTGGCGCACGTGTACACGCGGCCGCTCGTCGCGGTGCGCGAGCATGCCGAGCGCTTCGGGTACGGGGACACGATCTCCTCGGCGCCGGACGTGCCGCCGCTCCGGTGGGCCTTCGCGGGGGCGGGCATGCCGGGCGAGGAGGAGAACCTTGCCTACCGGGCGACCCTCCCGCAGGCGGAGCTCGAGGCGTACGAAGCGGCGCTCCATGGTGACGGCGCGACGGACCAGGGATGCCAGGGGGCAGCGATGGCCGAGGTGTTCGCCGACGTCGTCGTGCCCGAGGAGCTGCGCGAGGTCGAGGCCGAGCTGCGCGCCGTCGCCCGCGAGGTCGAGACGGAGCCTCGGGTCGCCGACGCCGTCGACCGCTGGGCGGAGTGCATGGCCGACGCTGGCCACGAGGGGCTGACCGACCGCCACGGCGGGGCGGACCTGGTGGGGGCCCGAGCCGAGGAGTTCCCCGCGCCGGCCGGGGCCACGTTCGAGGAGATCGTCGAGGTCTACGCGAGCGAGCTCGCCGAGCTCCAGGCCTTCGAGCTCGAGGTCGCCCTCGCGGACGTGAGCTGCCTCGAGTCCACGGGCTTCTACGCCGTGTGGGACGAGGTGCGCACGTCGCTGCACGACGCCCTGCTCGAGACCCACCGCGGCGACCTCGAGACCTGGGCCACGTGGGCGGAAGCCGCACGCGAGGAGGTGCCATGACGTTCTCGACCCCGCGCGAGACGCTCGACGAGCTCGACGGGCTGCTCTCCGCGGGCGCCGCGAGACTTGGCCGCACCCGGCTCGTGAGCATCGACGGCCCGGCGGGCTCGGGCAAGACGACGCTCGCTCGCGACCTGGCCGAGCGTGTGCGAGAGCGGGGGAGCAGCGTCGAGGTCTTCCACCTCGACGAGGCGCTCGACGGCTGGACCGGTCTCGACGTCGGCGTCGGCCAGCTCCTCACGACCGTCCTCGTGCCTCTCTCCGACGGGCGCCCGGGCTCGTACCGGCGCTACGACTGGGTCGCGAAGGAGTGGGCCGAGGACGTCACGGTCCCCGTCACCGATGTGCTGATCGTCGAGGGCTGCGGGAGCGCGCCCCGCGCGGCGGCCGAGTGGACCAACCTCGTCGTGGCCGTCTCGACGGACGCGGCCACACGGCTGGCACGGGGGCTCGCACGCGACGGCGAGTCGATGCGCGCCGAGTGGCTGCGCTGGATGGAGCTCGAGGAGACGGTGTTCGTGCGCGAGCGCGTGCGCGAGCGGGCCCACGTGCACGTCGACGGCGTGGGCCAGATCGTCTCGCGCTAGCGGACCTCGGGCAGCACGCGCGCGAGCAGCTCGACCACGGGGCCAGGGTCCGAGAACCCCTGGGCGTAGACGTACACGGCCGCGATCCCGGCCTCGCGCGCGTCCTCGAGCCGGGCGAGCAGCTCGTCTGGGCGCGTCCCCGGGTCCACTGCCGTCGCGCCCGTGCGCTCGACGGTGGCGGGGTCGCGACCGAGGCGCTCGCAGTGCTCGTCCAGGACGGCGAGCTTGTGGCGCAGCTCGGGGGACAGGAAGAGGTTGCACGCGTCGGCGTACTGCGCCACGAGCCGCAGCGTCTTGCGCTCACCGCCGCCGCCCACGAGGAGGTAGGGGTGCGGGCGGGAGACGGGCGCGGGCACGCTGAGCGTGCGCTCGAGCCGGTAGTGACGCCCCTCGTAGGGCTCGTCCCCCTCGCGCCACATCGCGAGGCACACCTGGAGCGTCTCCTCGAGCCGCTCGAAGCGTTCGGCGAGCGGCGGGAACGGGATGCCGAGCCCGCGGGCCTCGTCGGCGAACCACGCGGCGCCGATCCCGAGCCCGGCGCGGCCGCCGGAGAGCACGTCGAGGGTGGTCACCTGCTTGGCCAGCACGGCCGGCTCGCGGTAGACGGCTCCCGTGACGAGGGCGTGCAGCCGCACGGTCTGCGTGTGCGCGGCGAGGAACCCGAGGGTCGTGTAGGCCTCGAGCATGTCGTGCTCGTACGGCCCGAGGTCTCCGCCGAGCTGCCAGAAGTGGTCCATGACGGTGATCCGCGTGATCCCCGCGTGCTCGGCCTCCCGCACGTGCTGGGCGAGCCGAGGCCCGAGCACGGGCGCGCCGCCGTCCCACGTGAAGTCCGCGATGTGCAGTCCTAGCTCCATGGCTCGACGCTAGGACTTCGAGCGCGCTCGAGGTCAAGGGCTTGACGTGGACGTTCGTGAGGCATGCTGGGTGCGTGCCACGTGACGTCGAGCCCTGGAACGCTGACACCCCGCCGCGCGCATGGTTCCGGCGTGGTGCCCTCGAGGTGGCGAGGGATCTCCTGGGTTCGTACCTGGTGCGCACTGCGCCAGAGGGCGTCGTCGTCGTCCGCATCACGGAGGTCGAGGCGTACCGGGGGAGCGAGGACCCGGCGTCCCACGCGTACCGCGGCCAGACGGCGCGCAATGCGACGATGTTCGGTGACGGCGGGCACCTGTACGTGTACCGGCACCTGGGCCTGCACGCGTGCGCCAACGTCGCCGCAGACGTCGAGGGTGTGGGGCACGGGGTCCTGCTGCGTGCGGGCGAGGTGGTCGAGGGCCACGACCTTGCCCGACGACGGCGCACCGCGCGCGGGGTCTGCCGCACCGACCGGGACCTCGCTCGTGGGCCGGCCCGGCTGACGGTTGCGGCGGCGATCACCCCCGAGATGGACGGGACGGACGTGGGCAGCCCGGGGAGCGCCGTCGTCGTCGTCCCCGGGGAACCCGTGCCCGAGGCGTCCGTGAGCCGCGGGCCTCGCGTGGGTGTCGCGGGATCTGGCGACCTCGGCGCGGCCCTGCCCTACCGGCTGTGGATCGCGGGCGACCCGCACGTCTCGGCGTTCCGCGCCTGACCGGACCGTGAATGCTCGCGACTCCCGCCGCGCTCACGGGGCAGACTGTCCCGAGCAGAACCGTCGTCCTCATCGGGAGTTGTCGTGACCCACGTCCTTGACGAGCTCGCCTGGCGCGGGCTCATCGCGCAGTCCACGGACCTCGGCGCGCTGCGCGCCGCGATGGACGAGGGGCCCATCACGTACTACTGCGGCTTCGACCCCACGGCGCCGAGCCTGCACCACGGTCACCTGGTCCAGCTCGTCTTGCTGCGGCACCTGCAGCTCGCGGGCCACCGAGCGATCGCGCTCGTGGGTGGGGCCACGGGACTGATCGGGGACCCGCGCGACAAGGGTGAGCGCGTCCTCAACACCAAGGAGACCGTGGCCGAGTGGGTCGAGCGCCTGCGCGGGCAGGTCGAGCGGTTCCTCGACTTCGAGGGCGAGAACCCCGCGCGGCTCGTCAACAACCTCGACTGGACGGGCGACCTGTCCGCGATCGACTTCTTGCGGGAGATCGGCAAGCACTACCGGCTCGGCACGATGCTCGCGAAGGACACGGTCGCGCGCCGGCTCGCGAGCGACGAGGGGATCTCCTTCACGGAGTTCAGCTACCAGATCCTGCAGGGCTACGACTTCCTCGAGCTGCACCGGCGCTTCGGGTGCACCCTCCAGACCGGGGGCAACGACCAGTGGGGGAACCTGCTGTCCGGGGTCGAGCTGGTCCGCAAGACGGAGCAGGCGAGCGTGCACGCGCTCACCACGCCCCTCATCACGAAGTCCGACGGCACCAAGTTCGGCAAGACGGAGGGCGGGGCGGTGTGGCTCGCGCCGGACATGATGACGCCGTACGCCTTCTACCAGTTCTGGCTCAACACGGACGACGCTGACGTCGTGGGATACCTCAAGACGTTCACGTTCCGCTCGCGCGAGGAGATCGCGGAGCTGGACGCCGCGGTGACCGAGCGGCCGGCGGCGCGCGAGGCGCAGCGTGCGCTCGCCGAGGACGTCACGACGCTCGTGCACGGGGCCGACGCCGTGCACGCCGCGGTCGCGGCGAGCAAGGCACTCTTCGGGCGTGGCGAGCTGCGTGACCTCGACGAGGCGACCCTGGACGCCGCGGTGGCCGAGCTGCCGCGCGCCACGGGAGCCGTGGGCACGCCGCTGGTGGACCTGTTCGTCGCGACGGGACTGGTCAAGAGCAAGGGGGAGGCGCGTCGTGCCGTGGCCGAGGGCGGACTCTCCGTGACGAACGAGCGGGTCTCCGACGCCGAGGCGAGCCTCGAGGCGGGGCAGCTGCTGCACGGTCGATGGGCCCTGCTGCGCCGCGGGAAGCGCACCCTCGGCGTGGTCGACACCAGCGTCTAGGCCGATCTGGCCGACCCCCGCGCTCGGGTGTGTCTGCGCAGGTCACGGCCCCAAACCGGAACGTGACGGGGGTCACGCCCCACGGATTTGACGAGGGGCGCGCAGCCACGTAATGTTCTTTCTCGTCGCCCCGCAGGGAGCACCGGACACCGAGGCAGAAGCCAGGTGGCTGGTCCCGCGAGGAAGACCTCCCGGAACACTCCGATCGGCAGGATAACTGCCGGTCACACGTGTGCGCCAGGAGCGCCGATCGGCCCGAAACAGCCGCTCGACACGCCGGAAGCGGCGAGTTGACGGAGGCGGGAAGAACGGCTAAGGTAGAGAAGTTGCCCCGAGAAGGAACGAAAGTTCCGGACAGGTGCGCGCTCGTTCCTTGAGAACTCAACAGCGTGTCAGGTAGTTGATGCCAAGTGCGTCTGCCTGGATCCAGCAGCTCCCGCTAGGGAGTGGGCGAGAGACAGTCAGCGCGATAATCACTTGGCTGGACCGAGGTACCCCGACCCCGTCGGTAAGGCCTCGGAAAGGTCAGGTTCAAATGGCTCGTTCCTTCGTCAGTGGGGAACGGGTCACTTCGTTATGTAGGTAGCCACGCGGCTTCGGTCGCTCTGGTACCGCTAAACATTTACGGAGAGTTTGATCCTGGCTCAGGACG
>JAAYZM010000563.1 GCA_012514835.1 Actinomycetales bacterium | reverse complement strand
GCCTCGGTCACGCCCCAGAACGCCCACACCTGGCCCATCTCGGGGATGTTCGGCATCGGGACGGCGTTGGCGCCCACGGCGCGGAAGCCCGCGAGGATCGGGTTGCTCGACACCTGGTCCGCGGCCTCGGTGAGCGCCGGGGTGCGGTCGCCCGCCTCGTACAGCGCGACCTGCGCCTCGACGGTCGCCATGTAGTTGACGAGGAAGTCCGTCGCGAGGAGCTGGTTCTCGCTCTGCGCGTTGAGGTAGAAGCCCTGGACACCCGTGAACGGGCGCGCGTCCTCGCCACCGGCCGAGGGGACCGGGTCGATCGCGAGGTCGAGGCCCTCGAAGGAGCCGATCATCCACGGGCCACCGAGGATGTAGGGCGACTCGCCGTTCGCGAACGCCTCGACGGCGATGTCATAGGTCATCGACGTGCTCAGCGTGCCGGCCTCACCCTCCGCGGCGAGGAACTCGGCGAACGCAACACCGTTCTCGCCGCCGAGCGCGAGCTCGGTGGTGTACATGCCGTCCGCGTCCTGCGCGAAGACGGGCGCACCGAACGAGGTCTGGAGCGGGTAGAGCGTGTAGCCGTCACCCGTCTCGCCCACCTGGACGAGGAAGGGGTACTCGACGTCCGCCTCGAGGCCCTTGGCGATCATCTCGTCCCAGGTGCCGGGCGTGGAGTCCGCGAGAGCCGTGTTGCGGATGATGGCGACGTTCTCGATCGCGTAGGGCAGGCCGTAGACCTGGCCGTCGAAGGTGAACGCCTGCGTCGAGATGGGCTCGAAGGCGCCGGCCTTGTCGCCCAGCTCGATCGGCGCGACCACGCCGTTCTTGACGAGCTCGCCGAGCCAGTCGTGCGCACCGACGGTGAGGTCGGGGCCCTCGCCGGTGGGGACCTGGGCGAGGAAGTCGGGGCGGATGTCGTCAAAGTTCTTCAGGACGAGCTCGACGGTCGCGCCGGTCTCGGCCTCGAAGGTCGAGGCGGCGGCCTGGACGGCGGCCTGGCGGGTCTCGTCGACCCAGATGACGAGCGAGCCAGCTGACTCGGGGGCCTCGCTGGGCTCCTCGGTCGCCGTCTCGGACTCGGTGGCCTCGGGGGTGGTGGTGGGGTCCGAAGGGGTGGTGCTCGATCCGCAGGCCGCCAGCGTCAGTGCGAGGGCGGCTGCGCCTGCGAGAGAGATGCTGCGTCGCATCGTTCGTCTCCAAGTGCGTTTGGTGAGGGGCCGGGCGAGCGGCACATGCACACCGTCGCTGGCCTGGACGATGCTGACGCTAGACCAGCATGTGGACGGCTTGCAAGTCCTTGCTGTAACTTTCAGGACACGGTTCCAGATCCAGTAGGGTGTGACCGGTTCCAGGCACGATCCCGTCGACGAGGAGGTCAGGTGGCCACCCCAGCCTCACAGCAGCGCACGCGACTGACGGACCTCGCGACCCAGGCGGGCGTCAGCACGGCGACCGTGTCGCGCGTACTCAACGGCAAGCCCGGGGTCTCCCCCGCGGCCCGCCAGGCGGTGCTCGAGGCGCTGGACCTGCTCGGCTACGAGCGGCCCGAACGGCTGCGCATGCGCTCGCAAGGACTCGTGGGGCTCGTGGTCCCCGAGCTCACCAACCCCGTGTTCCCGCTCTTCGCGCAGGTGGTCGAGTCGATCCTCGCGGAGAACGGCTACACCCCTTTGCTGTGCGCGCAAGAGGCCGGCGGCACCACGGAGGACCAGTACGTCGAGGTGCTCCTCGACCACAAGGTCGACGGGATCGTCTTCATCTCCGGGCTGCACGCGGACACCACGGCGGACCTCGCCCGGTACCACGCGCTGCGCTCCCAGAACATCCCCCTCGTGCTCGTCAACGGGCACGCCGAGGAGATCGACGCACCGTCCATCTCGTGCGACGACGTCGCCGCGCTCGACCTCGCGTTCCGGCACCTGGTCCAGCTGGGCCACCGCAGGATCGGACTCGCGATCGGGCCGGACCGCTTCACGCCCACGCAGCGCAAGGTCCGCGGCTTCCTCGACGCCTACGCCCGCCACCTCGGCGAGGGCGAGGCTGAGGACCACGTCGTCACCACACTCTTCACCGTCGAGGGCGGCCAGGTCGCCGCGGCCGAGCTCATCGAGTCCGGGCACACCGCGATCATCTGCGGCTCCGACCTCATGGCGCTCGGTGCCGTGCGCGCCGCCCGCCAGCGCGGGCTGTCCGTGCCCGACGACATCTCCGTGGTGGGCTACGACGACTCCCCGCTCATCGCCTTCACCGATCCCCCGCTCACCACCGTGCGCCAGCCCGTGCGGTCCATGAGCCAGTCCGCCGTCAGCGCGCTGATCTCCCAGATCGCGGGCCAGCCCGCGCCGCGCTCCGAGATGCTCTTCCTCCCCGAGCTCGTGGTGCGCGGCTCGACGAGCGTCGCACCCTCCTCCTGACCACTCTTCCTGAATCCTGTCCCACCCCTTTCCCCAGAACACCCAGGTGATCCTTCCGTGACGTCCATCGACACCTCCGCCACGACCACCACGCTCGTCCACCGCGCGAGCGAGCACGACGCGTGGTGGCGCAACGCCGTCATCTATCAGGTCTACCCGCGCTCGTTCGCGGACGCCTCGGGCGACGGGATCGGCGACCTGCCCGGCGTGACCTCGAAGCTCGACCACCTCGCGCGCCTCGGCGTCGACGCCGTGTGGCTCTCGCCCTTCTACCGTTCCCCGCAGGCCGACGCCGGCTACGACGTGGCCGACTACCGCGACGTCGATCCCTTGTTCGGCACGCTCGCGGACTTCGACGAGATGATCGAGCGCGCCCACCGCCTCGGCATGCGCATCATCGTGGACCTCGTCCCGAACCACACCTCGGACGAGCACGTGTGGTTCCAGGCGGCCCTCGCGGCCGACAAGGGCAGCCCCGAGCGGGCGCGGTACATCTTCCGCGACGGCAAGGGCCCCGAGGGTGCCGAGCCGCCCAACAACTGGACGTCGATCTTCGGCGGCCCCGCGTGGACCCGCATCCCCGACGGCCAGTGGTATCTGCACCTGTTCGACACGAAGCAGCCCGACCTCGACTGGACCAACCCCGAGGTGCACGAGGAGATGATCTCCGTGCTGCGCTTCTGGCTCGACAAGGGCGTGGACGGCTTCCGCGTGGACGTCGCGCACGGCATGGTCAAGGCCGAGGGCCTGCCGGACTGGGCCGGGCACGTCTCGATGGTCGACGGGTCCGACGACGGCTCCACGGGCGCCGGCAACCAGGGCCCCATGTTCGACCAGGACGGCGTCCACGAGATCTACCGCGAGTGGCGCGAGGTCCTCGACGAGTACGACGGCGAGCGCATCCTCGTGGCCGAGGCGTGGGTCGAGCCCCTGTCCCGCCTGGCCCGCTACGTGCGCCCGGACGAGATGCACCAGGCGTTCAACTTCTCCTACCTCACCACGCTGTGGGACGCGGGCGCGCTGCGCCGGGTCGTCACGGCCTCGCTCGAGGCGAACGACGCCGTGGGCGCGCCCTCGACGTGGGTCCTGTCCAATCACGACGTCGTGCGTCACCCCTCGCGGCTCGGCCTGTCCGTGGCGGGCTCGAAGCCCCAGGGCATCGGTGTGGGAGACGAGCAGCCCGACGAGGAGCTCGGCCTGCGCCGGGCGCGCGCGGCGACCCTCCTCACGCTCGCCCTGCCCGGCTCGGCGTACCTCTACCAGGGCGAAGAGCTGGGCCTGCCCGAGCACACGACGCTCGACGACTCGCTCCGCGAGGACCCGGCGTGGGCCCGCTCCGGTCACACCGAGCGCGGGCGTGACGGGTGCCGCGTGCCCCTGCCGTGGGACGCCGACGCACCCGGGCTGGGCTTCTCCCCGACGGGTGCCACGTGGCTCCCGCAGCCCGCTAGCTGGGCCCGCTACGCGCTGTCCGCGCAGCGCGGCGACCCGAGCTCGACGTACGGGATGTACCGCGCCGCGCTGCGCATCCGTCGCGACTTCAAGCTCGGTTCCGGCTCGCTCGCATGGGTGGACGGCCTGCCCGGCTGCTTCGCCGAGACGACCGTCGCGTTCGTCAACGGCGACGTGCTCGTCGTGGCGAACCTCGGCGACGAGCCGATCCCGGTGGACCCCGTGCACGGCCTCGAGCTGCTCCAGGCGAGCCAGCCGCTCGTCCACGGCGCGCCCCTGCCCCCCGACACGACCGCGTGGTTCCGGCTGCCCCGCTAGCTAGCCCGCCGCCCGCGCCCCCACGTGGAGCGCGACGGCGGACTTCGCGGGGATCGTCACCTCGACGAAGCCCTCGGCGTCGACCTCGACCGCCTGGCCCGCGCACTCCCCCTCGGGAGTGGGCGGGCCGGCGGCGACGTCGCAGTACAGCCCCGGCTCGAGCCCCGTCCGGTAGCGCCCCGTCGTCGCGTCGAGGTTGCCGCTCGCCGCGAACCAGCCACGCTGCCCCCGCCCCACGGTGACGACGCGCCCGTCGACGGACGTGGTCGCGCCGTCCCCCACGGGTCCGACGGCGGCACGCCAGCCCACCATGCCCTCGATGAGCGGCCAGCGGTGCTGGCACACCCAGGATCCGTCGTCGTCGGCGGTCTCGGGACCCACGCCCGGGGCGCACGCCGCGTCGAGGACCGCGCCGTCGGCGTCCTGGACTGGTCCCGCGTCGCGGTCGGAGAACGCGTAGCCGGAGTAGACGACGGGGCGTCCGTACTCGGCGGCGAGCATGAGGGCGTTCGCGAGGGCGTAGTCCTGGCCGTCCTCGTAGCTGAGGGTCTGGTCGCCGCGCTCGGTGTCGTGGTTGTCCACGAAGATCCACGCTGCGTCGCTCGGCAGGTACGTGGCCGAGCCTTCGTACGAGCCGAGCTCGAGAGCGAGCCGCAGCGCGCCACCCTGGACGATGCCCGCGACGTCACGCCCCCACGCGAACTCGAACACGTCACCGGCGTCCGTGTAGTCCTCCGGCCGGATGGGCTCCTGGGGGCCGCGGATCACCTCGCTGATGACGAGGAGGTCCTCGGGGAGGTCGGCCGTGATGGCCTCGACGTCGGCGGACGTCATGTGCTTCGCGGCGTCGATGCGCACGCCGGCGATCCCGAGCGAGGCGAGGTCGGCGAGGTACTCGCGCAGCCGGGCGCGCACGGGCTCGGACTCCGTCGCGAGGTCCGCGAGGTTGACGAGCTCGCACGTGCGCACCTGGACGGCGGACGTGTAGCTCTGGATGTCGTCGTTCTCGGTGAGCCCGCAGTGGTGGAAGTGCCCCTCGACGTCCGACCACAGGCCCGGGTAGTCGTAGTGGTCGTAACGCGAACCGGCCCAGCCGACGCCGGACGAGTCCTGCCCCGTCATGTGGTTGACCACGGCGTCCGCGACGATCGCCACCCCGGCGTCGGCGCACGCGGCCGTCATCGCGGCGAACTCCTCGCGCGTACCGAGCCGCGAGTCGATCCGGTAGCTCACGGGCTGGTAGGCGGTCCACCACGCGTCGCCCAGGATGTGCTCTTGCGGGGGCGAGGTGAGGACCCAGCCGTAACCGGCCTCGCCGAGCGCGGGGCACTCCGCGGCGATCGCGTCCCACGTCCACTGGAACAGCTGGACGCCCACGTCCTTCGAGGCGACGGGCTCGGCCGGTGTGCCGGGCTCGGACGTCTCCCCGGGTGCGCTCGGGCCCCCGGGGACGGCGGGGCTCGCGGGCGTGCACGCGACGAGGCCGACGACGGCGACGAGCGCGGCGAGACCCACCCCGAGGCGACGCAGCATCCCTCAGCCCCCCGAGGTGTCGAGCTCGGCCTCGCGGAGCGTTTCCCGGAAACCGTCATCGAGCTCGCGCGAGTCCAGCCAGCCGCAGGGCAGGTGCGGCTGCTTGGGCGAACCGGCGCGCCCGCGCGGGCCCTCGGCGGCCTCCCCGGGATACGGCTGGTCGAGGTCGAGCTGAGCGATGAGGTCCTCGAGCTCGGTGAGCGTCGAGACGAGGCCGAAGGACCTCCGCAGGTCGCCACCCACGGCATAGCCCTTGAAGTACCACGCCATGTGCTTGCGCATCTCGCGCATGGCGCGGTCCTCCTCACCGAAATGGACGATCATGAGCCGCGCGTGACGGACGATCCCCTCGGAGACCTCACGCAGGCCGGGCCGGTGGCGGACGGGCGAGCCGGCGAAGGCCGCCGCGAGGTCCGCGAAGAGCCACGGGCGGCCTTGGCAGCCCCGACCGACGACGACGCCGTCGCAGCCCGTCTGCGCGACCATCGCGAGCGCGTCCTCGGCGGACCAGATGTCCCCGTTGCCGAGCACGGGCACGTCCGTGACCGTCTCCTTGAGTCGCGCGATGGCCTCCCAGCGCGCCTCGCCCGAGTAGTACTGGGCGGCGGTGCGGGCGTGCAGAGCGACGGCCGCGACCCCGGCGTCCTGGGCCACGAGCCCGGCCTCGAGGTAGGTGAGGTGCTCGTCGTCGATGCCCATGCGCATCTTGATCGTCACGGGGACGTCGTAGGGCGCCGCGGCGGCGACAGCGCCGCGCACGATCTTCGCGAAGAGGTCCCGCTTCCAGGGCAGGGCCGATCCGCCACCCTTGCGGG
>JAAYZM010000562.1 GCA_012514835.1 Actinomycetales bacterium | reverse complement strand
CGGAGCTGCCTCCTCTCGAGAGCTGACCCGTTCGGGCCGCTCCGGTGGCCGGGGGCTCTGACCTGCACCAAGGTGGAGGGGACGCCCACCTCGAGGAGACGCCGTGACGGCAGCAGGACCGACGACGACGGCGACCCCCGCCGACCGCGCCCGCCAGGTGACCGTCACGGTCGCCTACCTCGTGTGCCTGCTCGGCTCGATGATCGGCGTGGGGGTGTTCGGTGGGCAGCGCATCGCGGAGGCGGCGGGCGGCGCGCTCTCCGCGGACGCGACCTTGCTCGCGCCGGGTGGCCCGGCGTTCTCCATCTGGTCGGTGATCTACGTGGGCCTCGCCGGGTACGTGGTGCTCCAGTGGCTCCCGCGCTGGGCCGCGGACCCGCGACAGCGCGCCGTGGGCTACCTCGTGGCGCTGACCATGGTCCTCAACGCGGCGTGGATCTTCTCGGTCCAGGGGGACCTGCTGTGGCTCAGCGTCGTGGTCATCCTCGTGCTGCTCGCCGCGCTGTGCCGCGTGATCGTGCTCCTGGCCCGCACGCGCGCCGCCCACCTCGCGGAGACGGTGCTCCTCGACGGCACGCTCGGGCTCTACCTCGGCTGGGTCTGTGTCGCGACGGCCGCGAACATCGCCGCGACCCTCGCGGACGCCGGGTTCGACGGCGGGCCGCTCGCGCCCGAGGGCTGGGCGGTCCTCGTGTGCGCGGTGGTCGCCGTGGTGGGCATCGGGCTGGCCGTGCGCCTCGGTGCCCGGATCGCCCCGGCGGCGGCCATCGTGTGGGGGCTCGTGTGGATCGCCGTGGCGCGCACCACGGGCCAGCCGGAGTCCCGGGCCACCATGGTCGCGGCGGGCACCGCGGCGGGCGTCGTCGTCGTCGCGACCCTCCTCGCCCGGGTGCGTCGCGAGCACGCGGAGGCGTGAGGACCACGGGCGAGACGTCCTGCACGCCCGTACCCGGGACGTGCCAGACTTGACCCGTATAACCCCTGTCCCTTCGTCTTGCAGGAGCATGCCGATATGGCTATCGCCACCCCCGAGGTCTACGCCGAGCTGATCGACCGGGCCAAGTCCGGGAAGTTCGCCTACCCGGCCGTCAACGTCACGTCGTCGCAGACCCTCACCGCGGCTCTCCAGGGCTTCGCCGAGGCCGAGTCGGACGGCATCATCCAGGTGTCCGTCGGCGGTGCCGAGTACGCCTCGGGTGCCACGGTCAAGGACCGCGTCGCCGGCTCCCTCGCGCTCGCCGCCTACGCCGCCGAGGTCGCCAAGGGCTACCCGATCACGGTCGCGCTGCACACCGACCACTGCACCAAGTCGAACCTCGACTCCTGGGTGCGCCCGCTCCTCGCCCTCGAGGCCGAGCAGGTCAAGGCCGGCAAGAACCCGACGTTCCAGTCGCACATGTTCGACGGCTCGGACATCCCCCTCGACGAGAACCTCGTCATCGCCGCGGAGCTCCTCGAGCTCTCGCAGGCCGCGCGCACCATCCTCGAGATCGAGGTGGGCGTGGTCGGTGGCGAGGAGGACGGTCACGAGGCCGAGATCAACGAGAAGCTCTACACGACCCCCGAGGACGGCCTGAAGACCATCCGCGCGCTCGGCGCCGGCGAGAAGGGCCGCTACCTGACGGCCCTGACCTTCGGCAACGTGCACGGCGTGTACAAGCCCGGTGCCGTCAAGCTGCGCCCGGCGCTCCTCAAGGAGATCCAGGACGCCGTGGCCGCCGAGGTGGGCCGCGCGAACCCGCTCGACCTCGTGTTCCACGG
>JAAYZM010000561.1 GCA_012514835.1 Actinomycetales bacterium | reverse complement strand
GCGATGGCTTGCGAGCCGCCCACGGGCACGGGCCAGCCGGACGCGTGCGCGAGCGTGGTCAGCAACAGCCCGCCCGCGGTCCACGCGGGCGAGCCGGGTCCAGAGGTCACGTGCGCGGCGACGCCCGCGAAGAGCGCGTCCGCCTCGGGGCTCCAAGTCCGGGATGCGCTCGCCTGGACGAACCCCGCGCCGAGCAGCCCTGCAGCACGCGGGCCCGGGAGCCCGCGGTGGTCCCCGAGCACGAGGGCGACCACGTCCTCGACCCGGTCGACGAGCGGCCCGAAGGTGCGCGCCCACGCGGGCGTTCCGAGCTCGCGGGTGGTGCGTTCGAGGTCGCGCCACGCGATCGCGGCGCGCCGGCCGTCGAGGGGGTGCGCGAACGACGCCTCGGGCACCACGAGCTCGACACCGCGCGCCGCGAGGTCGAAGGCGCGGAAGAAGGGCGAGGCGAGCGCGAGGGGGTGCACGGCGGAGCACTCGTCGACGTCGAGCCCGTCGACCCGCCGGGTGCGCAGACCGCCACCGGCCTCAGGCTGGGCCTCGAGCACGAGCACGTCGAGCCCAGCGCGCGCGCACGTCACGGCGGCGGCGAGCCCACCGGGCCCGGAGCCGACCACCACGACGTCGGTCACGGTGCGGCTCAGGGCTCGAAGTCTGCCTCGAGCACCACGGTGATCGGGTCGCTCGCCTGCTCGGCGTCGAGCTCGACAGTCTCGATCCCGAGCTCTTCGGCCACGGCGCGGGCGCTCGCCTCGAGGACCGGGTCGTCCTCGCCGTAGAACACCGTGGAGCCGGGCAGCGTCCCGGAGAAGTTGCCCGTCGCGACATTGGTCCAGCCGGCCGCCTCGAGCGCTTCCCGGCCACGGCCAGCGAGGCCCGCGGTCGACGTCGAGTTGAGGACCATGACGCGCGTGGACTGGTCCGGATCGGCGTCGGGCTCGTCCTGCGTGGTCTCCTCGTCCGTGGTCTCGGACTCGGACTCCTCGGGCGACGGCTCCTCGTCCGTGGTCTCGGTCTCGGTCTCGTCCTCGTCGTCCGGCTCGACCGACGGGGTGACGGTGTCGCCCGTGGTCTGGGTGGTGGGCTCGTCACCGCCCTGACCGGGCAGGCTCCCCGTCGAGATGGCCGTCACGATCACGTAGGCGAGCAGCGGGCCGAGGATGATCGCCACGACGAACGGCACGATGCGGCGCGCGAGCGACTTGGGCGCGCGGTGGGGCGAGCGCGGGCGGGTGGAGCCGACGACGTCGAACTCGTCCTCGGGGAACTCAGCTGAGGCCTTGGGCACGGCGTCCAGGGTAGCGGGCAGTTGCCCGCTCAGCGCTCGATACCGAGGCGGCGCGCGGTGCGGTTGCGCTGGCGCTCGCTGCGCATGCGACGAAGCCGCTTGACGAGCATCGGGTCGTGCGCGAGAGCCGCCGGGTCATCGAGGAGGGCGTTGAGGACCTGGTAGTACCGGGCCGGGGAGAGGTCGAAGAGCTCGCGGATCGCCTGCTCCTTGGCGCCCGCGTACTTCCACCACTGGCGCTCGAAGGCGAGCACGTTCTGGTCGCGCTCGGACAGCGTGTCGGTCTGCTCGACCTGCATCGTCTGTGCGCCCACGTACCCTCCTTCGTCGGTGACGCCTGCGGCGCCACGCCCCAGGCTAGTACGGAATGACACACGTGTCATTCACCCGGATCGGTAGGCGAAACGTCCTGGTTCATACCCCGAGAACCGATAACCTTCCGCTCGTGGCCAGACCGTTGAGCGAGCTCATGGATCCCGGTTGGGCGCACGCCCTCGCACCTGCGGAGTCGCAGATCCGCGCGATGGGCGAGTTCTTGCGCGCCGAGGCGCAGGCGGGCAACAAGTACTGCCCGCCCGGGCCGAGCGTGCTGCGCGCGTTCCAGGACCCCTTCGAGTCCGTGCGCGTGCTGATCCTGGGCCAGGACCCCTACCCGACGCCGGGCCACGCGATGGGCCTGGCCTTCTCGGTCCGCTCCGACGTGCGCCCGCTCCCGCGGTCACTCGTGAACATCTTCACCGAGCTCGTGGCCGACGTCGGCGTCCCCTCCCCTGCGCACGGGGACCTGACCGCCTGGTCTCACCAGGGGGTGCTGCTGCTCAACACGTCGCTGTCCGTGCGGGCCAACTCAGCGGGCTCGCACCGGGGCCGGGGCTGGGAGTCCGTGACGGCCCTCGCGGTCGACGCCCTCGTGGCGCGCGGCGGGCCGCTCGTGGCGGTGCTGTGGGGCCGTGACGCGCAGTCCGTGCGACCGGCGCTCCGGGACCTCCCGGTGATCGAGAGCCCGCACCCGAGCCCACTCTCGGCGCACCGGGGGTTCTTCGGCTCGCGCCCGTTCTCCCGGGTCAACGAGCACCTGGTGGCTCTCGGCGCGGAGCCCGTCGACTGGGCGCTGCCTGCCGACGAGCCCGCCGTCACGGCCGAGGATCCTGCCGCGACCGACCGCCCGGCCGCGAGCGCCCCGGCCTGAGGCCGGGCTAGAGATCAGGAAGGACCTGAACCGCTTCGACGAGCCGTGCGTCGACGGGAGCGCCGTCGAACCAGACGGTCTCGCCCACGGCGAGGGAGACGGGGCCCGAGGCGAGCGGCGCACCGTCCGCATCGAGGAGGACGACGACGACGGCGCCCCCCGCGCATCCGTCATCGTGAGCGTTCACCACCATGCCGGAGACCGCGAACCCGCCAACCTCCTGGGCGTAGCGCACCTCGTACCCGAGCTGGACGCCCGAGGTGCACTCGACGGCCGCCTGCAGCGCGGACGTGCCCCGCTCGTGCTGGGCTGCTTGCGCGGAGGCCATGCCGGCCGCGGCACCGAGCGCCGCGAGGGTGCCAGCCCACCGCAGCCGACGCGCGCGCCCGGCGTTCCGGGTGTTGTGCGTCCGCTCCGAGCGGCTGGCCGTGCGTTCCATATGCTGAAACTAGGTCGGGTGGTAACACCCATGCGACCGTGGAAACGTGACCACATAGGGTGAATTAACTACGCCGATCGGAGGTAAAACGATTACTAGGGACGATGTGACGAGCACCACTGCGAGGTGGGAGCGGTACACCGCGACAGGCGACTCGTTCACCGAAGGACTGTGGGGCGAACCCGACCCGGAAGGCCACCCGACGGGGTGGGCCGACCTCCTCGCGGCGGAGCTCTCCGCCCGGCGGACCGCCGTCGGACAACCCCCGCTCGCCTACGCGAACCTCGCCGTGCGCGGGCGCCTGCTGCGCCCGATCCTCACCGAACAGGTCCCCCGCGCGCTGCGCATGGGACCGGACCTCATCAGCATCGTGGGCGGCGGCAACGACATGCTGCGGCCCACCGTGAACGTCGACGTGCTCGCCCGCAACCTCGAGGCCGCCGTCGCCAAGGCCCGCGCCGCGGGTGCCCACGTGCTCCTCGCGACCGGGATGGACGCGAAGGACTCGCCGATCGTGCGCCGCACCCGGCCGTACGTGGGCATGTACAACGCGCACGTGTGGTCGATCGCGCGGCGGCACGGCGCCTCCGTGCTGGACGTGTGGGGCATGCGCTCGCTGCGCGACTGGCGCATGTGGGCCCCCGACCGGATCCACCTCAACGCGGAGGGGCACGCGCGCGTCGCCCAGGGAGCGCTCGCCGCGCTCGGGCTCGAGCACGACCCTGAGTTCGACACCCCGCTGCCGCCCGCGCCCGTGCTGACGTGGATCGAGGAGGCCCGGTGGAACGCCGAGTGGGCGCGCGACTGGGCGTTCCCGTGGGCCACCCGGCGCTTGCGTCGGCGGTCCTCCGGGGACACCGTCACCGCGAAGCGGCCCGAGGTCACGCCGCTCGACTGAGGCAGGGTCAGCCGCAGAGCGGGATGTCCGCACCGGGCGTCTCCCACAGCTGGAAGAACACGCTGCTCCCGACGGCCCACACCCCGACCCGGGCAGAGAACGTGGGGAGACTATCGGCGCAGGTGTACCCGGGCTGGTGCGAGAACCCGTCAGTCACCCCCGTGGTGGGCCACGGCCAGCCCGCCGGGATGCCCGGCACGGTGTCGAGCGTCCCGGCGTAGACCACGGCGCACCCGAGCACCACGGGAGGCGCCTCGTACTCCCACGTCGAGGGGATCTCGAAGCCACCGATCGTCACCCGGGTCTCCATGGTGCCCGTGCCCACGACGGGGGAGAACGGCTGGTCCGTGGCGTTGGTGGTCTCGGCGCCCGTGACCGCGCCCGACGCCTCGACCCACGCGCCCGTGGGATCGACGGGTTGGGTCGCCACACGTGGATCGTCGATGTAGAACTCCATCGTGGGGTTGCTCGACTCGACGTAGAGCCTGCGCGCCGTGGAGCTCGCGTTGACGGAGAGCTCTCCCGAGAGCTGGGTCCACGTCCCCGACGGGACCGTCGCGGTCGCGACGGTCGTGTACCCGAAGCCCCCGTCCGGAGCACCCGGGAAAGCGTCGCGGAACGTGAAGGTCAGGGTCTCGTCGAAACCAGACTCGTGGTAGACCCAGACGCTGGCGTCGTAGCTCTCACCCAGCGTGAGCTCGCCCCCGAACTCCCGCGCGGGCCCCTCCCACGTCTGGTCGCGGTCACGGGCCCGCAGGCTGTAGCTCCCGGTGTGCGCTCGCGCGTTCCACCGTTCCACGTTGTTGTCCGAGAACGGGATCCAGCCGTCGAGCCCCGTCTCGAAGCTCGTGGTGTGCACCACGACTCCGGGCACGCCGCCCACCGCGGTGTCGAACACCTCGACCGACATCGGTGCGCCCACGCACTCGCCGTCGATCCCCTGGACCGTGAGCGTGCCCGCAGGCGCGGCCTCGAGCGTCGTGACCACCACGGGTCCCTGCTGGCAGCCAAAGAACTCCGACGTGCTCGCCTCCGTGGTGAAGTACGCGCCGTCGGTCCACGCGGCCGTGGTCTCGCGGCTCGCGTGAGGTGCGAGAAGGAGGCCGACGACGGCGGCCGCCGTGGCGACCGCGATCCCCCGCCTACCCACGGTCCACCGCCTGGTGATCGACACGTCGGCGGGCGACGGCCAGGAGCGCAGCACCCACGAGCGCGAGCAGCCCGGCCGCCACGGCGAGCGGCCACCCCAGCGCGCCGGTGGGCGGGAGCTCGCCGTCGTCGGACTCCGTCTCTACCTCCGTGAACACGAGGCGGCCTGAGATGCTCGAGGAGGCGACGTCCGGGGCGTCGTCGACCAGCTGGACCGCGACGCG
>JAAYZM010000560.1 GCA_012514835.1 Actinomycetales bacterium | reverse complement strand
TGGCGCCGGACACGATCCGGCTCGCCCCGCCCCTCATCCTCACCACCGAGCAGGCCGCGAGCTTCACGACGTTCCTCGCGACCGTGGAGGTCCCGGCATGACCCGCCACTTCTTGCGCGACGACGACCTCACGCCCGCCGAGCAGCGCGAGGTGCTCGAGCTTGCGGCGACCCTCAAGAAGGACCGTTTCGCGGCGCGCCCCCTCGCGGGCCCCCGCGCCGTCGCCGTGCTGTTCGACAAGCCGACCCTGCGCACGCAGCTCTCCTTCACGGTGGGCATCGCCGAGCTCGGTGGCCATCCCGTGCTCGTGGACGGCAAGCTCGCGAAGATCGGCGAGCGCGAGTCCGTCGCGGACACGGCCGAGGTGCTCGGCCCGCAGGTGGCCGCGATCGTGTGGCGCACGTACGCCCAGGAGCGGCTCGAGGAGATGGCCTCGCACGTGCGCGTCCCCGTCGTCAACGCGCTCACGGACGACTTCCACCCGTGCCAGATCCTTGCGGACCTGCAGACGGTCGCCGAGAACGTCGGGGGGACCGCGAACCTGCCCGGGACGGTGCTCGCCTACCTCGGTGACGGCGCCAACAACATGGCGCACTCCTACCTGCTTGGCGGCGCGACCGCGGGACTGCACGTGCGCATCGCCACGCCTGCGGAGCGCCAGCCCAGCGCGACCATCCTCGAGCGGGCGCGCGAGATCGCTGCGACCACGGGCGGCTCGGTGCTCGTGACGCACGACGTCGCCGAGGCGGTCGCGGGCGCCAGGGTGGTCGCGACGGACACGTGGGTCTCGATGGGTGACGAGACGAGCCAGTCCGAGGCCGAGGCTCTCTTCGGGCCCTACCAGCTCGACGCGGCCGTGCTGGCCCAGGCGGCGCCGGACGCGATCGTGCTGCACTGCCTGCCTGCCTATCGCGGCAAGGAGATCACGGCCGAGGTGCTCGACGGCCCGCAGTCCGTCGTCTTCGACGAGGCGGAGAACCGTCTGCACGCGCAGAAGGCGCTCCTCGCGTTCCTCCTGGAGCGTGCGTGAGCCAGCCGGGCGTGCCGGCCACCAAGACGGCGCGCCACGCCCTCGTGTCGCGACTCCTGCAGACCACCACGGTGCGCTCGCAGGGCGACCTCGCGGCCGCGCTCGCCGCGGAGGGCGTGGTCGTGACGCAGGCGACGCTCTCGCGCGACCTCGTCGAGCTGCGCGCGATCCGGGTGCGCACGGCGGACGGCTCGCTCGCGTACGCGATCCCCGCCGAGGGGGGCGACCGCACCCCCCTCGTGGACGTCTCGACGGAACAGCTCGCGGCGCGCCTCGCGCGACTCGCCGCGGAGCTGCTCGTGACGGCCGAGCACTCTGGCAACCTTGTCGTGCTGCGCACCCCGCCCGGGGCCGCGCAGTTCCTCGCCTCGGCGATCGACCACTCCGTGATGCCGGGGGTGCTCGGCACGATCGCGGGGGACGACACTGTCCTGGTCATCAGCGCCGAACCCCACGGTGGGCCGGCGCTGGCCCAACGTTTTCTCGACCTCGCGGACGGCCGCGAGCACCACCGCGACACGAAGGATGAGACGTGAGCAAGGTTCTGACGGAGCTGCCGGTCGGCGAACGCGTGGGTATCGCGTTCTCGGGAGGGCTCGACACCTCGGTGGCCGTGGCGTGGATGCGTCACCGCGGCGCGATCCCGTGCACGTACACGGCCGACCTGGGCCAGTACGACGAGCCGGAGATCGACAAGGTCCCCGGCCGCGCGCTCGAGTACGGCGCGGAGATCTCCCGTGCGGTGGACTGCAAGGCCGCGCTCGTCGAGGAGGGCCTCGCCGCGCTCGCCGCGGGTGCGTTCCACATCCGCAGCGCCGGGCGCTCGTACTTCAACACGACTCCGCTCGGCCGTGCCGTGACCGGCACCCTCCTCGTGCGGGCGATGCAGGCGGACGACGTCGACATCTGGGGCGACGGCTCGACGTTCAAGGGCAACGACATCGAGCGGTTCTACCGC
>JAAYZM010000559.1 GCA_012514835.1 Actinomycetales bacterium | reverse complement strand
CGGTCGGAGTACCAGTGCACTAACTTGCGGCCCGAGAGCTGGACGTCCTCACCGCGCGCGGCGAGGGTCGTGACGATGTCGAAGAGCTCGGCGCGCACTCCTCGGACCGTCGTGCGGCGTGAGTGGTACGTCGTGTCGAAGTCGTCGTCGCTCGAGATGAACCCGCCCTCGCGCTCGAGCCCGAGGAGCGTGCCGTACGCGACGTGCAGGTCGTGGTCGAAGAGCTCGCGCATGAGGGCGCGGCACCGCTCGTAGTGCGCGAACGTGCGCTCTTGCCAGTCGAGGTCGAGGTCGAGCGGGAGGCGCAGGCCGCCGAACTTCGTGACGAAGTGGCCGGACGTGAACCGGGCGTCGAGCGCCGCGCGGTCGAGCGCGTCCTCGCGCGCGCCGAGGGTCGTCTCCGCGACGGGCAGGGGCGTGCCGTCGACGCTCAGCACGATCGCCTCGGGGCCGGGGACGTAGCGCATGAGCGACTCGGCGAGGCCGATCTTGAACATGCCGCGTTCCTCGTCGAGGTCGCGCACCACCCGCAAGGAGCGCACCTTGCGACCCTGGATCACCAGGTCGACGAGCGGGTACTCGCCGTCGGCCCCGCGCCGCACCCAGCCACGCAGGCCGTCGGGAGCGAGGCGCTCGACCTCGCCCGGAGGGGTGGTGTCGCCGGACGTCACGGGGCCCCGGTCGGATCGACCTTGGTGAGCACGAGCCGGGCGACGTACGGGTCCTCGTCCTTGTAGACGGCGAGCCCGTGACCGCGCTCGGCGTGCTCGAGGACGAAGTGGTCGCCAGCGCTCAGCCGTGCGACGAGCGCGTCGGGGTCCACGAAGCGGCGGTAGTGCTCCCCGAACACCTTGGGGGTGCTCGCGTCCTGCTCGGTGCGGAACTCGAGGTACACCACCGAGCCGGTGGGGAGCGACTCGCGCAGGAACGCGAGGAGCGTCGCCTCGGCCTCGTCGCTGATCGCATGGACGAAGAAGCGCGAGTACACCGCGACGGGGCCGTCGTCGAACCATCCCGCGGTCGCCGCGGCGAGGGACTCGGCGTCGGACACGTCCACCTGGGCGAAGTCGAGCCGCGACCCCGCCCACGCCGCGCGGTTGCGCTCGATCGCCGTGGGGGAGTAGTCCATGCCGAGGGCGCGCCGGCCCTGCGCGACGACGGCCGTGTCCCGACCGTTGCCGCAACCGAGCTCGATCACGGTCCCCAGCGAGGCGGGCACGCGCTGAGCGACCCACGCCGCGAACGGCGAGGGCTGCGGCACACCGCGGTCCTGCCCGTAGAACCGGGTCCAGTGCACGCGCGCGAGCTCGAGGTCGTCGAAAGCAGTGGTGAGGCCGGGCGCACCGGGGACGACGGCGATCGCGTCGGCACCCACGCCGTGCCACACGACCCGTGAGCGCTCGAGGACCTGGACGTCGTGGCCGTGCGCCACGAGCGCGCAGACCAGGTCGAGCAGCTCCGTGCGCACGGCGTCCGGGGTCGTGCCGCGCGGGACGTACGTGGCAGTGCCGTCCTGCTCCACGTGCAGCTCGCGCTCGAACAGCTCGCGGAAGATCGCGCGGGCGTGCTCGGCAGGCGCGAGCTCCGGCTCAGCCGGCCGCACGGTCCGCCGCCTGCACGCGCAGGGCCCGCTCGGCGCCGTCCTTGACCTCGAGCAGCATGCGGCGCAGCCCGGGGTGCCGGTCTCCGAGCGCGGCCAGGAACGCGTCGGTGCGCCCGAGCACGTCGAGCTCGGGGCGTGACGCGAGGGCCGTGGGGTAGAGCAGCTGGACCAGGTCCTGGGCCATGTCGTTGCCGCGCGTGGTCCACACGGTCTCGAGCGACGCGAAGTACGGCTCCACGAACGGCTCGAGGAGCGCGTCCTCATGCGTGCGGTTGAAGCCGAGCAGGGACGTCTCGAGGATCGCGTTGGGCATGCCCTCGCGCGTGACCATCGCGTCCCACGCGGCGGCCTTCGCCTCGGGGGTGGCGATCGCCGCGCGGGCGGACGCGGCGGCCTGGCGGCCGTTCGCCGTGTCGTCCGTCGCGAGGTGCGCCGTGATCTCCGCCTCGCCCGCGCGCCCTCCCGCGGCGAGCGACGTGAGCAGCTCCCAGCGCAGGTCGGTGTCCACGGGGAGTCCCGCGACGGTGCGCGAGCCGTCCGCGAGACCGGCGACGACGTCGAGCTGCGGGGCGGTCGTGGCGTGCACGGCGAAGGCCTTGAGCAGCTGGAGCTGGGTGTCAGAGCCTTCCTGAGCCGCTTCGACGAGCGTCCAGAGGCGGTCCGCGACCGAGCGCTTCGTTGCGACACGGTGCTCGGGGGCCACGTAGGAGTCCGTGGCCGTCTGGAGCTGGCGCAGCAGCACGAGCACCACGGAGGAGTCCGACTCCGCGCCGACGTTCCCGAGCACGAGGTCCACGAAGGCCCGCGCGGGCCACTCCGCGTCCCGGGTCATGTCCCACGCGGCGTTCCACACGAGCGCGCG
>JAAYZM010000558.1 GCA_012514835.1 Actinomycetales bacterium | reverse complement strand
TGGTCCGCCGAGACGTTCACCGACACCCACCGCGACTGGTCCTGGCACCGCGCGAGGTACCCCACGGCCTCGGAGACCACGTGCATGCCGAGGCGGACCCCGAGCCCCATCTCCTCCGCGAGGCTCAAGAACATGCCGGGGAGCAGCAGACCGCGCGAGGGGTGCTCCCAGCGCACGAGGGCCTCGTGACCGAGCACCTGCCCCGACGCGAGGTCCACGAACGGCTGGTAGTGCAGCGCGATCTCCCCGCGGTCGAGCGCGCCCTGGAGCTCCGCCTGCAGCCCGTGCCGACCGCCCGCGACCTCCATCGTCGTGTCGTACACCTCCGTGCACGAACGGCCCGCGGCCTTGGCCCGGTACAGGGCCGCGTCCGCCGCGGCGAGCAGCCCGGGCGCACCGCCCGCCATCGTGTCCGCGTCCGCGAGGGCGATGCCGATGCTCGCGCGCACCACCATGCGCCGCCGGTGCAGGCGCAGGGGCTCCTTGAGGTTCGTGTGGATGGTCGTGGCCACCTCGAACGCGACGCGCTCGGACTCCATGTCCTGCAGCACGATGACGAACTCGTCACCGCCCATGCGCGCCACGGTGCCCCGCGCCCCGATCGCGGCGCGCAGGACGCCCGCGACGTGCACGAGCACCTCGTCGCCCGCGGCGTGGCCGTAGCGGTCGTTGATCGCCTTGAAGCCGTCGAGGTCGCACGCGAGGACGGCCACGCGGTCCCGGCGCGGCTGGTCGAGCACCGACTGCAGCACCTCTTGCAGCAGCGTGCGGTTCGCGAGGCCCGTGAGGGGGTCGTGCATCGCCCGGTGCGCGAGCATCTCCGACTTGAGCCGGGACTCCGTCGTGTCCCGCACCTGCGCCACGAAGTGGTCGGACGCGCTGTTCGGGGTCCGCACGAGCGCGACGTCGAGCATGGTCCACACGATGTGCCCGTCCGCGCGCAGGTAGCGCTTCTCGAGCGAGAACCGCGACTGGTGTCCCGCGAGGAGGCTCTGCACGAGCATGCGCTCCTGCTCGCGGTCCTCCGGGTGGGACACGTCCGCGAAGCCGTAGCCCACGAGCGCCTCGCGCGTGGTGCCGAGCAGCTCGGCGAACGCCGAGTTCACCTCGATGATGTGCCAGCTCAGGTCGACGAGGGCCATGCCGATGGGGGCGTTCTCCATCGCGACCCGGAACTGCAGCTCCGACCGCTCGAGCGCGGCCTTGACCTCGCCCTGGACGGTCATGTCCTCGATCGTGGTGAGGATCACCGGGGAGCCGATCCCCCCGCCCGCGACCATGCGGGAGATCACCTGGACCATGCGCGCCGCGGCCAGCGGCTGGCCGGCCCGCGCGATGCCCACGAGCTCGGCGTCGATCGGGGCCGTCGCCCGCGACAGCCCGCTCGGGGTGTGCCGCAGCACGGCCGCGGGGTTGAGCGCCTGCCCCTGGGCGTTGACGAGCACCACGGGAAGGTCCCCGACGAGCACCCCGGAGTAGTCCTGACCGTCGAGGCCGAACATGTCCCGCGCCGCGGTGTTGATGTCGATGATCTGACCGGCGGCCGTCTGCAGGACCATCCCGTCGCTCGTGCTCGCGAGCACCGCCGCGTACCTGCGGCGCAAGAGCGCGAGGTCCGTGCGGGTGCGCGCCACCTTGCGACGGGCGAGCCCGGCGAGCACCGCGAAGAACCCGGAGGCGAGCAGGCCCACGACGGCGAGGACGACGAGCACGGCGCCGTGCTGCGCGCCTAGCTCGAGGAGCCAGTCCATTCTTCTCCGTCGCCGTCGTCGTGGTAGTCCCGAGCGACCTCGTCAGGCCCCTCCCACGATGTATCGGCAGCAGGCTCGCCCCGCAGTAGGGCCAGTGTCGAAGCAAGGTCGTCCGGCTGAACGAGGACCTCGCGCGCCTTCGAGCCCTCGGAGGGCCCGACGATCTCGCGGGACTCGAGCAGGTCCATGAGCCGACCGGCCTTCGCGAACCCCACGCGCAGCTTGCGCTGGAGCATCGACGTCGAGCCGAACTGGGTCGAGATGACCAGCTCGGCGGCCTGCAGGAGCAGGTCGAGGTCGTCGCCGATGTCCTCGTCGATCTGCTTCTTCGCGGCGGCCTGCGCGACGTCCTCGCGGTAGACGGGCTTGGCCTGCTCGCGCACGTGCGCGACGACCGTGTGGACCTCCTTCTCGGAGACCCACGCCCCCTGCACACGCATGGGCTTGGCCGAGCCCATGGGCAGGAAGAGCGCGTCACCCTGGCCGATGAGCTTCTCCGCGCCGGGCTGGTCGAGGACCACGCGCGAGTCCGTGAGGGACGACGTCGCGAACGCGAGGCGGGACGGCACGTTGGCCTTGATGAGCCCCGTGACGACGTCCACGGAGGGCCTCTGGGTCGCGAGCACGAGGTGGATGCCCGCCGCGCGCGCGAGCTGCGTGATGCGCTGGATCGCGGCCTCGACGTCACGCGGGGCCACCATCATGAGGTCCGCGAGCTCGTCGACCACCACGAGCAGGTACGGGTACGTCGCGATCTTGCGCTCCGAACCGGGCAGCGGCTTGACCTTGCCCGCACGCACGGCGGCGTTGAAGTCGTCGATGTGCTTGAAGCCGAACGCCGCGAGGTCGTCGTAGCGCGCCTCCATCTCCCGCACGACCCACT
>JAAYZM010000083.1 GCA_012514835.1 Actinomycetales bacterium | reverse complement strand
GCCGCCGGTCATCGTGCGTGACGGTCAGGCCACGACCCTCGACGGGGCCGGGGGTGCGCTCGTGGGCTTCGGCCGCACGGACCGCGACACCGCCGTGCTCCCCCTCGAGCGCGGTGACGTGCTCGTGCTCTACACCGACGGGCTCATCGAGCGCCGCCACACGCCGCTGCGCGAGGGGCTCGACCAGCTCCTCGCCGTGAGCGCCGAGGTGCGCACGCGCGATGCCGCGGGGATCGGCGAAGAGCTGTTGTCCCGGGTGGGGGCGGCGCGAGAGGACGACGTGGCCGTCGTCGTCGTCCGCATCCCCGACCCCGAGGTCGACGCGACCACGGCGCACCGTTCCCCGCGGCGGCGCCGTTGGCTCTTGCCGGGGGAGCCCGCGTCGATCGGGCGCGCCTGCCACGCCCTGGTCCGCACGGCCGCGACGTGGGGGATCGAGGACGTGTCCAACGCCGAGCTCGTGGTCTCCGAGCTGGTCGCGAACGCCGTGCTGCACGGGTGGGGGCACGTCACGCTGCGGCTGCTCGACACGGGCGAGGGGATGCGCATCGAGGTCGAGGACTCCAACCCGGCCCCGCCCGTCGCGACGGACGGCCATCCCGGGCGCGTGGGCGGGTTCGGCATCCAGATCGTCGCGCGCCTCGCGGACTGGGGGTGGCGACCCACCCCGAACGGCAAGCTCGTGTGGGCGAAGGTGCGGGCCGACGGCGAGCTCGTCGCGGATCCCCAGCCCGTCGAGGTGTCCGAGGACTGACCCTGGCGGCCGCGCCGGGAGCGGGCCCGGTGCCTATGCTCGGGGCATGGAGTCCCAGGGCAGCGGTGCGCAGGGCAGCGGTACGCAAGGCGACGCACGGGGGTCCGACGGCGGTGCGTCGCGCGACCGTCGCCCACACTCGGTGTACTCGGTGGGCACCGAGCCGGACGTGCAGTCCTCGCTCGCCAACCAGCGCACCGCTCTCTCGTGGATCCGCACGGGCCTCGCGCTCGTCGCGGGCGGCGTCGCCCTGACCACGGTGGCCTCGACGGCAGACTTCTCGGTGCTCCTGGACGCCGTGGCGATCGTCGCGTGCCTCGGTGGCGGGGCGCTCGCGCTCGCGGCCCTCGCGTCCTGGGCGGCCAACGAGCGCGCCCTGCGCCTCGGCGAACCGCTGCCGCGTCCGCACGCTCTCCCGTGGCTCGTGGGCGGTGCCGTGGTGGTGGGCCTCGTGCTCGCGGCCAACGCCGTGATCCAGCTGGTGCGGCGGTGAGCTCCGCGCGGGGTGACGGCCCGCCCGAGCGCACGGCCTTGTCGTGGCAGCGCACCGAGCTGTCCGTCGCGCTCGTGGGTGCGTTCGTGGCGGCGGCCGCGCTGCGGCTCGGGGTGGTCTGGGTGGGGGTCGTGGCGGGGGCGTTCGCGCTCGCGGGCGTGGCTGTGGCCGTCGCGGGGAGGCCGCGCGAGGCGCGTGAGGGTCGCGAGGAGGTGGCCCCGTGGCCGTGGTTGCCGCGCATCGCCGTCGCGACCGCCGTCGTCGGCCTCCTCGGTGCTGCTCTCGGCGCCGTCGAGGTCCTGCGCAACCTCGCGTAGCCCGCCTCGCGGGCGCCCGAGCCGTCCCGGGCGACGCTCCGGTAATCTCTACGGGGCACTCGTCACTGCCGCCCGTGCCCGCGGCCGCACACCGCGGCCCCTTCGAGGCAGGTCAGGAGAGCTGTTACAGATGCCAGCAGTCGTGGTTGTCGGCGCCCAGTGGGGCGATGAGGGCAAGGGCAAGGCGACCGACCAGCTCGGTTCGCGCGTCGACTACGTCGTGAAGTTCAACGGCGGCAACAACGCCGGGCACACCGTCGTGGTCGGCACGGAGAAGTACGCCCTGCACCTGCTCCCGAGCGGCATCCTCACCCCCGGGGTGATCCCCGTGATCGGCAACGGCGTGGTGGTGGACCTCGAAGTGCTGTTCTTCGAGCTCGACGCGCTCATCGCGCGCGGCGTGGACGTGTCGAAGCTGCGGGTCTCCGCGGCGGCGCACATCATCGCGCCGTACCACCGCACCATCGACAAGGTCTCCGAGCGCTTCCTCGGCAAGCGGCGGATCGGCACCACGGGCCGGGGGATCGGTCCGGCATACGCGGACAAGATCTCGCGCGTGGGCATCCGCATCCAGGACCTGTTCGACGAGAAGATCCTGCGCCAGAAGGTCGAGGGGGCGCTCGACCAGAAGAACCACCTGCTCGTGAAGGTCTACAACCGTCGCGCCATCACGGTGGACGAGACCGTCGAGGAGCTGCTGCAGTACGCCGAGCGGCTCAAGCCCATGGTGGTGGACTGCTCGCTCGAGCTGAACCAGGCCCTCGACGCCGGCAAGACACTCCTGTTCGAGGCCGGCCAGGCCACGATGCTCGACGTGGACCACGGCACGTACCCGTTCGTGACCTCCTCGAACGCGACCGCCGGTGGCGCCGTGACGGGCTCGGGCATCGGGCCCACCCGGATCGACCGCGTGGTGGGCGTCATCAAGGCGTACACGACCCGCGTGGGCGAGGGCCCGTTCCCCACGGAGCTCGAGGACGACATGGGCGAGTACCTGCGCCAGACCGGCGGGGAGTTCGGTGTCACCACGGGCCGCCCGCGCCGCTGCGGCTGGTACGACGCCGTGATCGCCCGCTACTCCTCGCGCGTCAACGGGCTCACCGACCTGGTGCTCACCAAGCTCGACGTACTCACGGGGCTCGAGAAGGTGCCCGTGTGCGTCGCGTACGAGGTCAACGGCGAGCGTTTCGACGAGATGCCGCTCGACCAGAGCGACTTCCACCACGCCGTGCCGGTGTACGAGGAGCTCGACGGCTGGACCGAGGACATCTCGGGCGTGCGCCGCTTCGAGGACCTGCCCATCAATGCGCAGCGCTACGTCGAGTACCTCGAGTCGGTCAGCGGCACCCGCATCTCCGCGATCGGCGTGGGCCCGGACCGCGAGGCGACGATCACCCGCCACGACCTCCTCCCCACCCAGTAACCCCAGCACCCCCCTCTCGCCGAGATAGGCAGTTGCCGGAGCAGCAACTGCCTATCTCGGCGCCAGTGGCATGCCCGCGCGCACCCAGCCCGCCCCCTCCTCCCGCTGACTTCGGCAGTTTCGGCTGACTTCGGCATGTGCGCCTGCCGAAGTGGGTTGGGACTGCCGAAGTCAGCGGAGGGGGTGGGAGAGTTCGGGTAGGCGAACTATGGTGTTGGGTGTGGCGGAGAACAGGGGCCGACGACGGCGGGGATGGGTTGCTGCTCTCGCTCGGGTCGGTGTGGTTCTCGGGGTGGGTCTCGGGACGGTTGCGGGGTGCTCGGTGGGGGTGGATGCGCCGGGAGGCAGCAGCGTGGCCGGCGGGGCGGCCTCGGACTCGCGGCCCGTGGTGCTGACGACGTTCACGGTGCTCGCGGACCTGGCTGGCGAGGTGGCCGGGGACCGGTTGCGCGTCGAGTCGATCACCAAGATCGGTGCCGAGATCCACGGCTACGAGCCCACGCCCGGTGACCTGCGGCGCGCCGCGGACGCGGACCTGATCCTCGACAACGGGCTCGGCCTCGAGGCGTGGTTCGAGCGCTTCGTCGCGGAGCTCGACGTGCCGCACGTGGTGCTGAGCGCGGGCCTCGACCCGATCGGCATCGAGGGCGACCCCGCCCACCCGAACCCGCACGCGTGGATGTCGCCCGCGGGCGGGGCGCACTACGCGCGCGCGGCCGCGGAGGCGTTCGCGGACCTCGACCCCGCCGGAGCGAGCGAGTACCGCGCCAACGCCGAGACGCTCGCCGCGGAGCTCGCCACGCTGGGCGCCGAGCTGCGCACCGCCGTCGCGACCATCCCGCCCGAGCGCCGCGTGCTCGTCACGTGCGAGGGCGCGTTCTCCTATCTCGCGCGCGACGCCGGGCTCGAGGAGGCCTACGTCTGGCCCGTCAACGCCGAGCAGCAGGCCACCCCGCGGCGCGTCGCGCGCGTGATCGACCTGGTCCGCGAGCGCGAGGTGCCCGCCGTGTTCTGCGAGTCGACGGTCTCGGCGGAGCCCATGGAGCGCGTCGCGGAGTCCTCGGGCACGCGGGTTGCCGGGACGCTCTACGTCGACTCGCTCTCCGCCCCGGACGGTCCCGTGCCCACCTACCTCGACCTGTTGCGCCACGACGTGGACGTGATCGTCGCGGGCCTCACGGGGCCGACGGCGGACCCTGGGGAGACGGCAGCGCCGGAGGCAGCGGGTCCGACGGCGGGCACAGGGACCTCGTCCGTGCCAAGCGACCGAACGGAGGGCGCGCGATGACCGCCGCGGTCCAGGTGGAGGACCTCGAGGTGCGCTTCAGCGACATCCTCGCGCTGACCGGCGCGACGCTGCGAGTCGAGCGCGGGCGGGTGTGCGGGCTCGTCGGCATGAACGGTGCGGGCAAGACCACGCTGTTGCGGTCCGTGCTGGGCCTGGTGCGCCCGGTGTCCGGCGTCGTGCACGTGGACGGTGCCCCGCCCGCGAAGGCCCGCCGCGCGGGGGGCATCGCGTACGTTCCGCAGTCCGAGGACGTGGACTGGGACTTCCCCCTGAGCGTGCAGGACGTCGTGGCGACGGGTCGGTTCGCCCACCAGGGCGTGCTGCGCCGCCCACGCGAAGGGGACCGCGAGGCGGTCGAGGCGGCCCTCGCGAGGGTGGGCCTGACCGCGCTCGCAGACCGCCAGATCGGCGCGCTCTCGGGCGGGCAGCGGAAGCGCGCGTTCGCGGCCCGGGCCATCGCGCAAGAAGCGAATCTGCTGCTCCTCGACGAGCCCTTCGCGGGCGTCGACACGGGCACGCAAGAAGACCTCACGGCGCTGATCCGCGAGCTCGCCGCCGCAGGCGCCACCGTGCTCGTCTCGACCCACGACCTCGACACCGTCCCGGCGCTGTGCGACGAGGTCGCGCTCGTCGCGGGCACCGTGCTGGACCAGGGCGAGCCCGCCGCGATGCTCGAACCGCACTCGCTCGCCCGCGCGTTCGCGGGGAGGTCGCTCGCATGAGCTGGCTCACCGACCCGCTGACGTACGAGTTCTTCGTGCGCGCCCTCACCGTCACCACCGTCGCGGCCGTGGTGTGCGCGGTGCTCTCGTGCTGGCTCGTGCTGATCGGCTGGGCGCTCATGGGCGACGCGGTCTCGCACGCCGTGCTGCCCGGCGTGGTGCTCGCGTACGTGCTCGGTGCGCCGTTCGCGATCGGGGCGCTCGTGTTCGCGCTCATTGCCGTCGCGCTGATCGGCGGCCTGCGGGACTCGAGCCGCCTCAAGGAGGACACTGCGATCGGGGTGGTGTTCACGTCGATCTTCGCGCTGGGCCTCGTGCTGATCTCCGTGACACCGAGCCAGACGGACCTCGCCCACATCCTGTTCGGGAACCTGCTGGGCGTCTCGACCGGCGACGCAGTCCAGGTGTTCGTCCTCGCCGCGCTCGCCGTCGTCGTCCTCGTCGCGAAGCGCCGCGACCTGACCCTCTTCGCGTTCGACCCGATCCACGCGTTCGCGATCGGCCTGTCCCCGCGCTGGCTCTCCGCGCTCCTGCTGGGCCTGCTCGCAGTGGTCACGGTCACGGCGCTCCAAGCCGTGGGAGTCATCCTCGTGGTCGCGCTGCTCATCATCCCCGGCGCCACGGCCTATCTGCTCACGGACCGCTTCGCGCGCATGCTGCTGATCGCCCCGGCGATCGCGGGCGCGTGCGCGATCCTCGGCATCTACGCGAGCTTCTGGCTCGACGCGTCGCCCGGCGGCGTGGTGGTCCTCACCATGAGCCTCGTGTTCGCGGTCGTCTACCTCGCCAGCCCCCGCCACGGGGTGCTCGCCCGCCGCGTCGCGCGCCGTCGCGCCCGCAAGGCCTTCGTCGGCCCCGCATCCCCCGCCCCCGAAGGGAACCGCGCATGACCACCCTGACCCCCGCCACGCAGGACTACCTCAAGGTCGTGTGGGCCGCGCGCGAGTGGGACGACGACGGCCCCACCACCACCGCGCTCGCGGCGCGACTGGGCCTGTCCGTCTCGTCCGTGTCCGACGGCGTGAAGCGGCTGACCGCGCAAGGTCTGCTTGAGCACGCCCCCTACGGCTCCATTGGACTGACCGACGAAGGACGGGACGCCGCGCTCGCCGTGGTGCGCAAGCACCGGCTCATCGAGACGTTCCTGGTCGAGTACCTGGGCTACGGCTGGGACGAGGTGCACGACGAGGCGGAGGTGCTCGAGCACGCCGTCTCGGACGAGTTCGTCGAGCGGCTCGCCGCGCGGCTGGGTCACCCCGAGCGTGACCCGCACGGCGACCCGATCCCCGCGCGCGACGGCACCGTCCCGCGCCCCGCCGCCGTGCGACTCTCCGCGCTCGCCGAGGGTGCACGCGGGGTGGTGGCACGCGTGTCCGACGCCGAGCCCGCGCTGCTGCGCTACTTCGCGCAGGTGGGGCTCGTGCTCGATGCCCCGGTGCGCGTGCTGGCGCGGCGCGAGTTGGTGGGGACCGTCGAGGTGGAGGTGGGTGAGGCGGCCGTCTCGCTCGGGCTCGCCGCCGCGGACGCCGTGTGGGTGACGACTGAGGGCTAGGTAGGCTCGGCGCCGTGAGGATCCTCGTCATCGGAACAGGTGCCCGCGAGCACGCCATCGTCCACACGCTGTCGCTCGACGTCGACGGTCACGAGCTGCACGCCGCCCCGGGCAACCCGGGCATCGGGCAGCTCGCCACGCTGCACGCCGTGGACCAGCTCGACGGCGCGGCCGTCGCGGCCCTCGCGACCGAGCTCGCCGCGGACCTCGTGGTGATCGGCCCCGAGGCGCCCCTCGCGGCGGGTGTCGCGGACGCGGTGCGCGAGGTGGGCATCCCCGCGTTCGGCCCGTCCGGCGCGGCGGCGCGGCTCGAGAGCTCGAAGTCCTTCGCGAAGGAGGTCATGGCCGCCGCGGGCGTGCCCACGGCCCTCGCCCACGTGTGCACGGAGGACGCCCAGGTGCAGGCGGCGCTCGACGCGTTCGGTGCCCCGCACGTGGTCAAGGATGACGGTCTCGCGGCGGGCAAGGGCGTCGTGGTGACCTCGGACCGCGAGGCCGCCGTGGCGCACGCGCGGGCGTGCCTCGACAAGGCCGAGGGCTGCCTCGTGGTCGAGGAGTTCCTCGACGGCCCCGAGGTCTCGCTGTTCTGCATCGCGGACGGCCGCGACGTGGTCCCCTTGGTTCCCGCCCAGGACTTCAAGCGCGTGGGCGACGGGGACGCGGGCCCCAACACCGGTGGCATGGGCGCGTACACCCCGCTGCCGTGGTGCCCCGCGGACCTCGTCGAGGAGGTCGTCGAGCGCGTCGCCCGGCCCACCGTCGAGGAGATGGCCCGCCGCGGCACGCCGTTCGTGGGCGTCCTGTACGTGGGCCTCGCGCTCACGAGCCGCGGCACCCGCGTGGTCGAGTTCAACGCGCGCTTCGGCGACCCCGAGACCCAGGTGGTGCTCGCCCGCCTGCGCAGCCCCTTCGGTGCGCTCCTGCTTGCCGCCGCGACCGGGACGCTCGCCGAGCTGCCGCCCCTGCGCTGGTCCGAGGACGCCGCCGTCACCGTGGTGGTCGCGTCCGAGGGCTACCCGGGATCGGTTCGCGCGGGCGATGAGATCGGCGGGATCCAGGACGCCGAGGCCCTCGAGGGCGTCCACGTGCTGCACGCCGGGACCACCCTCCAGCGCAGCCCCGCGGGGGACGACGACTCTGAGGTACTGGAAGGCCGGCTCGTCTCGCACGGCGGTCGCGTGCTGTCCGTCGTCGGCGTCGGCGCGGATCTCGCCGCCGCGCGCGAGGCCGCCTACGCGGGCGTCACGCAGATCGAGCTCGACGGCTCCCACCACCGCAGCGACATCGCGCTCGCGGCCGTGGAGGGCCGGGTCAGCGTGGGCGCGCAGTGACCGGGGGAACGCCGTCGGCGGAAGGCACCGCCCCCGTGCTGGACGGCTGGCGCCACGTCTACTCCGGCAAGGTGCGCGACCTCTACGAGCCGGACGGGCCGCACCCGGACGGTGACGTGGTCCTCGTGGTCGCGAGCGACCGCATCAGTGCGTACGACTTCGTGCTCGACACCCCCATCCCGGACAAGGGCGTGGTGCTGACGCAGCTGAGCCTGTGGTGGTTCGCGCAGCTCGAGGGCGTCGTGGCGAACCACGTCGTGTCGCTCGACGTGCCGGACGCCGTGCGCGGGCGCGCGATGGTGTGCCAGCGGCTCGAGATGTTTCCCGTCGAGTGCGTCGCGCGCGGCTACCTCACCGGCTCCGGGCTGGTCGAGTACCGCGAGGGCCAGGCCGTGTGCGGGGTGCCGCTCCCGGAAGGCCTCGTGGACGGTTCGCGCCTCCCGGAGCCGATCTTCACGCCCGCGACCAAGGCGGAGCTCGGGGACCACGACGAGAACGTCGACTTCGCGACGGTCGCGGCCACGATCGGGGCCGACGACGCCGAGCACCTGCGGACCCTCACCCTCGAGGTGTACTCGCAGGCCGAGCACTTAGCGCGTGAGCGCGGCGTGATCCTCGCGGACACCAAGCTCGAGTTCGGGCGCGACGCCACGGGGGAGATCGTGCTCGGCGACGAGGTCCTCACGCCGGACTCCTCGCGCTTCTGGCCTGCGGACTTGTGGGCGCCCGGCGGCGCGCAGCCCAGCTTCGACAAGCAGTTCGTGCGCGACTGGCTCACCTCGGACGCCTCCGGGTGGGACCGCCACGGTACCACGCCCCCGCCGCCCCTGCCCGCGGACGTGGTGGAGCGCACGCGCGCCCGCTACCTCGAGGCCTACGAGCGACTCACGGGCAGCCCGCTGGCCCTCTGACGGGACTCTCTGACGGGTCTTAGCCCGCGTGCCGCTCGAGCCGGTGCTCGAGGTGGCGCCGCACGTCCGGCCACTCGGCGGCGAGGATCGAGAACATCACGGTGTCCCGCACAGACCCGTCGCGGCGGGCCGAGTGGTGCCGCAGCACGCCGTCCCGCTGCGCCCCGAGCGCCGCGATCGCCCGCTGCGAGGCGTGGTTAAACCCGTCCGTGCGCAGCCCCACCACGGCGCACCCGAGCGCGTCGAAGGCATGCTCGAGCAGCAACAGCTTGCACGTCGTATTGACGTGCGTGCGCTGCACGGACTTCGCGTACCAGGTGTAGCCGATCTCGACGCGCCCGATCGGGGCCACCACGTCGTGGTACCGCGTGGACCCCACCACGTGACCGGTCTCGAGGTCCCGCACGGCCCACGCGAGCTGCTCGCCGGCCGCCTGCGCGGCGAGCGCGGCGTCGAGCCAGGCGGCGACCTCCTCGGGGCGCGGCACCCCGGTGAACCACAGTCGCCACAGCTCGCCGTCGGACACCGCGGCCGCGACCCCCTCGACGTGCTGCGGCCCGAGCGGCTCGAGGCGCACGGCGCCTCGCTCGAGAGTGACGGGTTCCAGGACGATCGGGGCGGGGGCTCCAGGCACGCGCCACATCCTGTCCGACGACGGCCCCCAGGGTCACGCTCATTCCACGAGGCGGCCCTGCCTCTCCCCGCACGCCCGGCCACCCCTCCCCCCACCCATCCCTCCGCCCGCCCCACCCGCCCCACCCGCCTACGCCCCGACTTGCGGTGAGTTGTGCGCGCACAACGTTCCTTGCGGTGCGCTGTGCGCGCACAACTCACCGCAAGTGCGGGAGGTCGAGGTGGGGTGGGAGGGGAGGTCCCCGGCGGGGGAGGCCCGCCGCGCGTTACGGTGGAGTGATGTTGCTCGTGGAGGACGTCCTGCTGCTGCTGACCGACGATGCGACGGGCAAGGCCGCCGTCGACTCGAGCACGCTCGACCTCGCGCTCGCGGGTGCCGTGCTGCTCGAGCTCGCGGCGCAAGGGCGCGCGGACGTGGCCGGGCCAGGCGAGCAGGTGAAGGCGGGGCGCGTCGTGGTCCGTGACGCGAGCCCGCTCGGGGACCCGCTCCTGGATGCCGCGATCGCGAGCATCGCGAACAGCTCGCCGCGCAAGCCCGACTCGATGCTGGGCGTGCTCAAGAAGGGGCTCGCCGCGGAGGTCCGCCACCGGCTCGTCACGCGCGGCATCCTGCGCCACGAGGAGGGGCGGATCCTCGGGATCTTCCCCACGAACCGGTGGCCGGCGGAGGACTCGAACCACGAGGACATGGTCCGCCGGGCGCTCCACGACGTGCTTGTCACCGGCCGGACCGCGACGCCCACCGAGGCGGGGATCGTGGCGATCCTGCTCGCGGTGGACAAGGTGCACGCCGTCGTCGTCGACACCGCCCTGTCCCGTCGCGATCTCAAGGCGCGCGCGAAGGCGATCGCGGAAGGGGGCTTCGCGAGCGAGGCCGTCCGCAAGGCGATCGAGGCGATCAATGCCGCCGTCATGACGTCGATCATGGCCGCGACGGCCGCGGGTGCCGCCGCGTCCGGGTGAGAGGACCGCGCTGGCCGACGGCGGGGGTGTGGCGGGCGTCACCCAAGACGGGGCTGTCGGAGTTAGGTAAGGCTATGCTCTACTAGCCGTAGAGGCCCCCAGGGGGCGGGGGCCTCGCCATCAGCACCCCGTCGAAGGAACCCATGTCGCCCACCGTCGAGGCCCTGGCCCGGACCGAGCCTGCGAGCCGCGGCTTCGCCGTGCGACTGGCCCGCACCGAGCGGCTCTCCGAGAGCTTCCTGCGCCTGACCTTCACGGGTGACGACCTCGACCAGTTCGCCACCACCACGCTGGACCAGCGCATCAAGTTCGTGCTCCCGGCCGCGTGCGGCACGCCCGTGGACCCGGCCCTGTTCGACGCCCCGGACTGGTACGGCACGTGGCGAGGGTTGTCCGACGACGAGCGCCCGACGCTGCGCACGTACACGGTCCGTGCGGTGCGCCCCGAGGCCAAGGAGATCGACGTCGACGTCGTGCTCCACGGCATCGCCCCGGGTGCCCCCGCCGCGGCGGACTGCCCGCTGCGCAGCCTGCACGCGTGCGTGTGCGCGGACGCCGTGGGCCCCGCCGTGCGCTGGTGCGCCACGGCGAGCGCGGGGGACGGCCTCGTGATCATCGGCCCCAACGCGCGCTTCGAGGGTCCGCAGTCGGGGCTCGAGTGGCACCCGCCGTCGGGCGCCCACACCTACCTGATCGCCGGTGACGAGACGGCCGTCCCGGCCATGAGCTCGATCATCGAGTCGCTGCCCGCGGGCGTGCGGGCCCACGTGTTCCTCGAGGTGCCCACGGCGCAGGACGTCCTCGCGCTCGACGTCCCCGAGGGTGTCGAGGTCGAGTGGCTGCCGCGCCGCGGCGAGGCCACCACGGCCGCGCACGGCACGCTCCTGGACCTCGCGGTGCGCGCGGGTGCGGCCACGATCGCGGCGCGCCAGCACGCGGCGCGCGACGGGGCGGAGCCCGAGGACGTGGACATCGACACCACGATCCTGTGGGACGTCCCCGCAGAGTCGAGCGCCCCCGAGGGCGTGTACGCCTGGATCGCGGGGGAGGCGGGCGTGGTCAAGGAGCTGCGGCGCTTCCTCGTGCGGGATCTGGGTCTGGACCGTTCGGCGGTGGCCTTCATGGGCTACTGGCGGACCGGCCGGTCCGAGGGTTAGGCCGGCACCGCGGGCCCCCGGGTCCGCACGCGGGGCAGGCCACCGTCCGCCCCGGAAACGACAACGATCACGGAGCACGCATGTCCGCATCGACCCGCCGCGGCTGGGCCTCGGCACTCGCCGGCCTCGCCGCCGTCGCCCTCCTCGCCTCGTGCGCCTCGGGCGCCGGCACCACCGACCCTGCGCCGTCCGACACGGAGCCGAGCGCTCCGGAGGCGAGCGAGTCCGCTGAGCCCGAGGCGTCGGCCTTCCCCGTCACGGTCACCACGACGCTCGGCGACGCCGTCATCGAGGCCAAGCCGGAGCGCGTCGTCACGCTCGGCTGGGGAGCGGACGACATCGCGATCTCGCTCGGCACCGTCCCGGTGGGCGTCGAGGAGGACACGTGGGCCGGTGACGCGGACGGGCTGCGCCCGTGGTTCCGCGCCGCCGTCGAGGAGCAGGGCGCCGAGATCCCGCAGGCGATCACGATGTACCCGGAGCTCGACGTGGACGCGATCGTCGCGCTCGAGCCGGACCTCGTCCTGGCCCCGCAGTCGGGCCTCGACCAGACCGTGTTCGACCAGCTCTCCGCGTTCGTGCCCGTGGTCGCCTACCCCGGTGCCGCGTGGGGCACGTCGATCGAGGACCAGGTGCGTACGGCGGCCAAGGCCCTCGGCGAGGTCGAGAAGGGTGAGGAGCTCCTGGTGGAGCGCCAGGCGGCCCTCGACGCCGTCAAGGCCGAGCACCCCGAGTTCGCGGACGTGACCTTCGCCTACATCTACGCGGGCGGCGAGGCGGGCACCATGTCCGTCTACCTGCCCGGTGACTCGCGCGTCGCGCTCCTGACGGGCATGGGCCTGCAGCTCGACCCGGCCGTCGCGGAGCTCGGGGCGGACCCGGGCACCTTCACGGCCAACCTGGGCCTCGAGAACGCGGACATCCTGAACGACGTCGACGTCCTGTTCACCTGGTTCAACGACGCCGAGGAGCAGGCGGCCGCCGAGTCGCAAGAGCTCTTCGCCCGCATCCCCGCGTTCGAGGCGGGCGCGTACGTGCCGATGCTCGACCGTGCCCTCGGCATGGCCGTGTCCGTCGCGACCCCGCTGAGCATCCCGTGGGCGATCGACGAGTACCTGCCGATCATCTCCGAGGGTGTCGCGAAGGCGTCTTGATCCGCCGGTGACCACAGCGACCGTCGCTCCGCGAGCCCCGCAGCCCACCCGGCTGCGGGGCTCGCGGTCGCGCACGGTCCTGCTCGCCGTGGGCCTCGTGGTGTCCCTCGGCGTGCTCGTCCTCATGGCTGGCCTCGGTGTTGCGGTGGGCTCGAAGGCCGTCCCGCTCGGTGACGTGTGGCGGGCGCTCGTGAGCCCGGACGACTCCTACAACGCTGCCGTCGTGGCCTCGCGCATCCCGCGCACGCAGGTGGGCATCCTCGTGGGTGCCGCGCTCGCCGTCGCGGGTGCCGTGATCCAGGGGCTCACGCGCAACCCCCTCGGCGACCCGGGGCTGCTGGGCGTCAACGCGGGTGCGTCGATGTCCGTGGTGCTCGCCACGGCCTTCGTCGGTGCGGGGTTCGGGCGCACGGTGTGGGCGGCGATCCCGGGGGCGGTCCTCGCCGCGATCGTGGTCTACGTCGTGGGGTCCGGGCGCGCGGGGTCCACCCCGGTGCGGCTCATCCTCGCGGGCGCGGCCGTGTCCGCCGTCCTGGTCGCCGTGGTGCAGGCGGTCTCCCTCGCCAAGCCCGACGTGTTCGACACCTACCGCTTCTGGGGAATCGGCTCCCTCGCGGGGCGCACCCCGGAGACGGTGAGCCTCACCACGGGCTTCGTGCTCGTGGGGCTCGTGATCTGCCTCGCGATGTCCCGCTCCCTCAACGCGATCGAGCTGGGCGACCAGGCTGCGACGTCGCTCGGCCTCGCGCCCGGGCGCACCAAGGCGCTGGCGGCGCTCGGGGCCACGATCCTGTGCGCGGCGGCCGTCGCGGCGGCCGGGCCCATCGGCTTCGTCGGGCTCGCCGTTCCCCACGTGGTCCGCTCCTTCACGGGCGCCGACCACCGTTGGCTCCTGCCCTACTGCGCCGTGCTCGGGCCCGTGCTGGTGATCGGCTCGGACGTGATCGGTCGCGTGGTCGCGCGCCCCGGCGAGCTCATGGTGGGCGCCGTGACCGCATTCGTGGGCGCCCCGTTCCTCGTGGCGGCCGTGCGCCGGGGGAGAGTCGGGCTGTGAGCGCAACGACGACGGCGGGGCCGACGACGGCGGACACCGCACCGACCGTCCTCCCGGGCGGCCAGCGGCTCGTGTCCCTCGGCGCGCCGGGCCGCCCGTGGTTCGCCGTCGTCGTCCGCGCCCGACCCGTGGTGGTGGGACTGACCTTCCTCGCCCTCGCGGCGCTCGCCGCCCTCGTGACCCTGACGGTCGGGGAGCTGGGGATCCCGCTCGCGGACCTGCCCGGCGTCCTCGCGGGCGAGGGCTCGCGCGCGCAGGAGTGGGCGCTGTTCACGAGCCGGCTCCCGCGGCTCGGCGTCGCAGTCCTCGCGGGCGCCGCGTTTGGTGTCGCGGGGGCGATCTTCCAGTCGGTGACGCGCAACCCGCTCGGCAGCCCGGACGTGATCGGGCTCGGCGGGGGCGCAGCGGCCGGTGCCGCAGCGGCCGCGCTCGTGTGGCCGGGCTTCGTGCCCACGCCGGTGGGTGCGCTGATCGGCGCGTTCGTGGCGATCGCGGCCGTGTACCTCGGCACGGGGCGCGGCTTCGGGGCGCCGCACCGCATGGTGGTGGTGGGCATCGCGATCGGGGCCATGGCTCTCGCGTTCGTCCAGCTCGCGCTCGTGCGCGCCACGCGGGAGTCCGCGCAAGAGGTGGCCGTGTGGATCACGGGCTCGCTCGCGGCGCGCGCCACGGAGCACGTGCAGGTCATCGCGCTCGCCGTCCTGGTGCTGCTCCCGCTCGCGCTCGTGCTGACGCGGCCCATGCAGCTCGCGGAGATGGGCGACGACCTCGCGACGGGAGTCGGTGTCCCGGTGGGGCTCAGCCGCACGGCCGCCGTCGTCGTCGCCGTTCTCCTCACCGGTGCCGCCGTGTCCGTGGCCGGGCCCATCGCCTTCGTCGCCCTGACTGCGCCGCAGATCGCGCGGCGGCTCACGCTCTCGTCCGGCCCGGGGCTGTTGGCCGCCGCGTGCTGCGGGGCGTTCCTCCTCGTGCTGGCCGATCTCGTGGCGCAGTACGCGATGCCCGGCACCATCTTCCCCGTGGGCGTGGTCACGGCCGGGGTGGGCGGGATCTACCTGGCGTTCTTGTTGGTCCGCGAGTGGAAGCAGGTGGCGGTATGAGCGTGGTCGAGGCGGGCGTGGCGCCCCTCGCGGTCGAGGACCTCGTGATGGCGTACGACGACGCCCCCGTGATCGACGGGCTGTCGCTCGAGGTGCCGCGCGACGCGTTCACCGTGATCGTGGGCCCCAACGGCTGCGGCAAGTCGACGCTGTTGCGGGCCCTCGCGCGCACCATGAAGCCGCGTGCCGGGCGCGTGCTGCTCGACGGCGCGCCCATCACGGACCTGCGCGGCAAGGAGGTCGCGCGTCGGGTGGCCCTGCTGCCGCAGTCGCCCATCGCGCCCGAGGCCATCACCGTGGGGGACCTCGTGGCGCGCGGGCGCTATCCGCACCAGGGGCTGCTGCGGCAGTGGTCCGACGCCGACGCCCGCGCCGTCGAGGGCGCGCTCGCGGCCACGGAGACTGTTGCCTTGCGGGACCGGCTCGTCTCGTC
>JAAYZM010000557.1 GCA_012514835.1 Actinomycetales bacterium | reverse complement strand
CGCATCCACACCTCGGCCGCGGGCGTGCTCGTGCTGCCCGAGGCGGACGACCCGGGCGAGGTCGAGATCGACCCGAACGACCTGCGCATCGACGTGTACCGGTCCTCGGGCCCGGGTGGGCAGTCCGTCAACACGACGGACTCGGCCGTGCGCATCACGCACGTCCCCACGGGGATCGTCGTGTCGATGCAGAACGAGAAGTCGCAGCTGCAGAACCGCGAGCAGGCGATGCGCGTCCTGCGGGCCCGGCTCCTCGCGGCACGCGCCGAGGCCGCCGCGGCCGAGGCCTCCGAGGCGCGGCGTTCCCAGGTGCGCACCGTGGACCGCTCCGAGCGGATCCGCACGTACAACTTCCCCGAGAACCGCATCGCGGACCACCGCACGGGCTACAAGGCGTACAACCTCGACGCGGTGCTCGACGGCGACCTCGACCCCGTGATCCGTTCCGCGATCGAGGCTGACGAGGCCGACCGGCTGGCGCACGTCAACGAGGCCTGAGGTGCCCGACGGCGCACCCCTGACGACCGCCCGCCTGCGCGAGCTGGTGCGCGGGGCCGAGGCGATCCTGACCGAGGCGGGAGTCCCCTCGCCGCGCCACGACGCCGAGGCGCTCGCGGCGTGGTGCCTCGGGCTCGAGCGCCTCGAGTGGTTCCGCCTCCCGCGGGGGGACGAGCCGCTCGCCGGAGCCTTGCCCGACGGCGCGACCACGGACCTCTTGTCGCGCTTCGCCGCCGTCGTCGAGCGTCGCCGTGCGCGAGAGCCCCTGCAGCGGATCGTGGGGCACGCGGCGTTCCGGCACCTCGTGGTCGAGGTGGCCGACGACGTCTTCGTGCCGCGGCCCGAGACCGAGGTCGTGGCGCAGGTCGCGATCGACGAGGCCGCAGCGTTGAGTGCGCGGGGGACCGATCCGCTCGTCGTGGACCTGTGCTGCGGCTCGGGGATCATCGGCATCGCCGTCGCCGTCGAGGTGCCCGGTGCGCGCGTGCAGGCCGTGGACGCCTCGCCCGCGGCGGTCGCCGCCACGATGCGCAACGCCGAGCGGTCCGGCGCCGTCGGGCACCGCACGCTCCTCGGTGACGTCGCGGCGTCGGACCTCCTCGCGGAGCTGGACGGCGAGGTCGACGTCGTCGTCGCCAACCCGCCCTACATCCCGCCCGACGCCGTCCCGCTCGACCCCGAGGTGCGGGACCACGACCCGGACCTCGCGCTCTACGGCGGGGGAGCCGACGGGCTCGAGGTGCCCCGCGCCGTCGTGCTCGCGGCGGTGCGGCTCGTACGTCCCGGAGGCCTGTTCGTCATGGAGCACGCCGAGGTGCAGGCCGATGCCGTGCGCGCCGCGCTCGCGGACGCCGGGGCCTTCGAGGACGTCGAGACGCGTCAGGACCTCACGGGCCGGGACCGCATGGTCGTCGCCCGACGTCGGGGCCCCGCGACGGCGTCGCCCGCTGTGCCGGGCCGCCGGGACGTGGAACACTCGCCGTCGTGAGCACGATCCTCGACGCGTCAGACCCGCAGGCCTGGGGGCCCGCCGTCGACGAGGCCGTCAACGCCGTCGCGCGCGGCGGGCTCGTCGTGCTCCCGACGGACACCGTGTACGGGATCGGGGCGGACGCGTTCACGCCCGAGGCGGTCGCCGCGCTCCTCGCCGCGAAGGGCCGGGGGCGGCAGATGCCGCCACCCGTGCTCGTGGGAGACGTCCGTACGCTCGACGGCCTCGCGCGGGACGTGCCCGACGGCGTGCGCGCCCTCGTCGAACGGTTCTGGCCCGGCGGCCTGACCGTCATCTGCCGCGCGCAGCCGTCCCTCGCGTGGGACCTCGGCGAGACGCACGGCACCGTCGCGCTGCGCCAGCCCGACCACCCTGCCGCGCTCGCGCTGCTCGCGAGGACGGGACCGCTCGCCGTCTCGAGCGCGAACCGCACGGGG
>JAAYZM010000556.1 GCA_012514835.1 Actinomycetales bacterium | reverse complement strand
TGGCCACGGTGGCTCCGAGGGGGAGGGTGAGCGCGAGGGCCGTCAGGGTGGCCAGCGTGGCCAGGAGGGGACGGCGGGCCCGATCCGAACGAATCTGGGCAGGCTCGTGCAGAGCTGAGCTCTTGTTCATCGAAATACCTCTGTGGAGCGCCTGCGGGGTGAGCTGTCGGGTTCGGAGCGAGGTAGCTCCGGCCGTCCTGTGAAGGACCGGCTTCACCCCAAGGACGCTTGCGCGCCCGGAGTTGGGTCCCCCGTCACTGCCATCGGGTAAGGAGACCGGTGCGGTGGCAGTGCTCGGCATGCCGCCCCGGGCCGCGTCGAGGAGGGTTCGACCCGGCAGAGCGACGCTAGGCAGAAGGCGGGCCAAAAGTCACGGTGAGGTCACGGCTTCACAGGATCTCCACATTCTGACTCCGCTATCGCGACGAATCGTGTGAGCGCAGTCACGGCCCCCGACCTGGAAGAGTGTGCGCGTGACTTCCGCCCCCTCGCTGCCCAGCCCTCGCCACCCGGACCCGGCCGACGCGCCCCTGCTGCGCTGGGGCATCCTCGCCCCCGGCTGGATCGCGTCGAACTTCGCGCGCGCCGTGCACACGCACACCGGCCAGCGGGTGATCGCGGTGGGCTCGCGCACGGCGTCCCGCGCCGAGGAGTTCGCGGCCCGCTTCGAGATCCCCCGCGCGCACGAGGGCTACGAGGCCGTGCTCGCGGACCCCGAGGTGGACGTGGTCTACGTCGCCTCCCCGCACTCCGAGCACCGCGAGCAGGCCCTCGCTGCGATCGCCGCGGGCAAGCACGTGCTGGTCGAGAAGGCCTTCACGCGCAACGCCGCCGAGGCGCGCGAGGTGATCGAGGCCGGTCGCGCCGCGGGAGTCTTCGTCATGGAGGCCATGTGGTCGCGGTACCTCCCGCACACCGACGTGCTGCGTCAGCTGCTCGACGACGGCGCCCTCGGGGACGTCCACCGCGTCGAGGCGGACTTCGGGTCCCGCGCCGAGGTAGAGCCCACGCACCGGCTCCTCGATCCCGCGCTCGCCGGGGGCGTGCTCCTCGACCTCGGGGTGTACCCGCTGTCCTTCGCGTCCTTCGTGGCGCGCCACGCCGGAGCCGGCCCGCTGCCCACCGGCGCTGGGCTCCAGGTGGCCGGGGAGCTCGCCCCGACCGGCGTGGACGCGCAGGTCTCCCTGCAGATCGCCGTCGGACACCTGCATGCCGCCCTGTTCACCACGATGTTCGCCGAGACGCCCCAGACGGCCACCGTCTCCGGCTCGCTCGCCCGTGTGGCGCTGGGGCACAAGTTCTTCATCCCCGGCCCGCTGACGCTCACGCGCGGCGGCGACTCGGTGACGTGGGACGAGAACCGGATCTTCGACCTCGACGGCCTCGCGTTCCAGGCCGCCGCGCTCGCGCGGTTCGTGGCCGAGGGGCGCACCGAGTCGCCGCTCCAGCCGCTCGCCGAGACCCTCGAGATCCTCGAGGTGGCCGACGCGGTCCGCGCGGCCCTGGGAGTCCGCTACCCCGGCGAGTGACCGCGCCTCAGGAGGTGAGCGTGCCCGGGTCGAAGAGGGAGTCCGTCGAGGGGGCGGGCAGGACGGCGAGGCACAGTCCCGTGCGGTCGCCGCGCTGCCACGACGACGGCGAGGGCGCCCACGTCACCACGCCGACGCCCGCGTCCTCGAGCGCGACCGTGAGCTGGCACGCACCCGCCACGCGCGCATGGGCGTCCGCCTGGCCCGGCCACACCGCGTCCTGCTCGAACGCATACTGCGAGTAGACCTGGGCGGCGTGCTCGTGGTCGCAAGGCACCACGCGCACGGTCGTCACGTTCCCGTCCGCGGGCAGCTGGGCCACGCAGTTGCCGGTGACGAGCTGCACGGCCGCCGCGTTGCGCGGGGCGTCCACCACGGCGCCGAGCGGCGCGGCGAGCCGGTTGTTCATCACGAGCCCGAGCCACGCGGCCCCGCCACCGATCAGCAGCATCGCCGCGACCACGATCCCGCCCACGAGCCGCAGCCGGCGCACGTTGCGCCGCGCCGGGACGGGCTCCCACGTGCCCGCGTGGAAGGCCTCCTCGGGGTACTCGTAGTCGTCGTGGCTCATGGGGTCGTCGCGGTCAGTCTGCGAGGTCCAGGATCACGGGCACGTGGTCCGAGGCGCCCTTGCCCTTGCGCTCGTCGCGGTCGATCGTCACGCCCGTGACGCGTCCGGTCAGGACGGGGGACGTGTAGGCGAAGTCGATGCGCAGGACCTCGTTCTTGGGGAAGCGCAGCTGCTGGTAGTCCCAGTAGGTGTAGCGGCGCTCGTCGGGGATGAACTGGCGCGAGACCTCGGTGTACCCGGCGTCGGCGAACGAGTTGAAGGCCGCGCGCTCGGGCGCGGAGACGTGAGTCTGGCCCTCGAACACGGCCATGTCCCACACGTCCGTGTCGAACGGCGCGACGTTCCAGTCGCCCAGCAGCGCGACCTGCGCCGTGGGGTCCACCTCGAGCCAGCCCACGGCGTCGAGCCGCAGCTTCTCGAGCCACTCGAGCTTGTACGCGTAGTGGGGATCGTCGAGCGCCCGGCCGTGCGGCACGTACAGGCTCCACACGTCCACGCCCGCGCACCTCGCCCCCAGGGCACGCGCCTCGACCACGGGGTCGCCCGTCTTGCCGAACGCGGGCTGGGCCGTGAAGCCCTCGCGCACGTCCTCGAGGCCCACCCGCGACGCGATCGCCACGCCGTTCCACTGGTTGAGCCCCCACGCGGCCACCTCGTAGCCCGCCGCCTCGAACGGCGCGAAGGGAAACTGCTCGGGCTTGCACTTGGTCTCCTGGAGGGCCAGGACGTCCACGTCCGCCCGCTCGAGGAAGTCCACGGCGCGGTCCACCCGGGCCCGGATCGAGTTGATGTTCCACGTCGCGATGCGCACAACCGCACGCTACCCGCCCCGCTGCGCGCACGCGGGACGGACGGCACCTGACCTGGGCGCCCGGGCGCAACTAGGCTGGCGGCATGGCCACCGCACTGATCACGGGAGCGAGCGCCGGGCTGGGCCTCGAGTTCGCCTGGCAGCTCGCCACCGCCCACCACGACGTCGTCCTCGTCGCCCGCAACACCGAGCGCCTCGAGCGCCTCGCCGCGCAGCTCAACGCCGCGGCGGGGGTGCGTGCCGAGGTGCTGCCCGCGGACCTCACGGTGCGCGCGGACGTCGAGCGGGTCGCGGAGCGCCTGCGCGCCACCGAGCGACCCGTGGGCCTGCTCGTCAACAACGCGGGCCTCGGCTCGAGCTCGAGCTTCCTCAAGGCGGACGTCGCAGACGAGGAAGCGGCGCTGGACGTCATGGTCCGCGCCGTCCTCGTGCTCTCGCACGCCGCGGGGAACGCGATGAAGGAGCGGGGCCGCGGCGCGATCCTCAACGTCTCCTCCCTCGCTGCTCTCCTGGCGTCTGGCCCGTACTCCGCGCACAAGGCGTGGGTCCGGACGTTCACCGAAGGCCTCGCCGTCGAGCTGCGCGGTACCGGCGTCACGGCCACCGTGCTCCAGCCCGGCTTCGTGCACACCGAGTTCCACGAGCGCGGCGGCATCGACATGTCCGCGCTTCCTGAGGCCGCGTGGCTCAACGCGGACGACGTGGTCGCGGCGGCCCTCGCGGACGTGCGCCGCGGCGTGGTCATCTCGACGCCGTCGTTGCGCTACCAGCTCGCCGCGGGTCTCGCGCGGGGGCTCCCGCGCACGGCCGTCCGGGCACTCGGCAACTACCGCTCGCGCCTCGCGGGTACGGCGGGGGCCGAGGGTGCAGGGGGCGACGAGGCAGGGGCCGACGGCGAGGAGTGAGCGGGCCGACGACGGTCACCAAGGCGATCGTCGTCGGACAAGCGACTGTCCCGCCCGGGGTGACCGCCGTCGGACACGAACGCCCCTGAACCGGTGACGCTCCCGCCGCTACCCTGTGGGGCGTGACCGACGCCTCCTTCTCCCCGACGCCGCGCGAGCAGCTGCTCGCACTGATCCGCGAGCTCGCCGTGGTGCACGGCCGCGTGACCCTGTCCTCCGGCAAGGAGGCGGACTACTACGTGGACCTGCGGCGGATCACGCTGCACCACCGTGCCTCTCCGCTCGTGGGGCACGTGCTGCTCGACCTCCTCGAGGAGGTGGGGCTCGGTGCGGGCGAGGTGGACGCCGTGGGCGGGCTGACGCTCGGGGCGGACCCCGTCGCGGCCGCGCTGCTGCACGCCGCCGCGTCGCGCGGGCAGGACCTCGACGCGTTCGTGGTCCGCAAGGAGGGCAAGGCGCACGGGCTGCAGCGGCGCATCGAGGGGCCGGACGTGGCAGGCCGGCGCGTCGTGGCCGTCGAGGACACCTCCACCACGGGCGGTTCCGTGCTCACCGCCGTCGAGGCGCTGCGCGAGGCCGGGGCGGACGTCGCCGGCGTGGCCGTGATCGTGGACCGGGACACCGGCGCCCGCGAGGTGGTCGAGGCCGCGGGCCTGAGCTATCACGCGATCTTCTCCTTGGCCGACCTGGGGCTGTGATGGGCGGCGACTCGGGGAGCGGGTGGGTCTTCCTCCTGGTCATCGTCGCCATCGCCGGCGCCATCGTCCTGGGCGCCTACGCGAACCGCAAGCGGCGCGAGGCCCTCCTGGCCTTCGCCACGTCGATCGGGTGGACGTACCAGTCCAACGCACGCCAGCTC
>JAAYZM010000555.1 GCA_012514835.1 Actinomycetales bacterium | reverse complement strand
GACCGTGGTCTCGGGGATCGGCAACATCTACGCCGACGAGGCCCTCTGGCGCTCCGGCATCCACGGCCGGCGCCGCTCCGGCGCGCTGACACTGCGCGCGATCACCGACACGCTCGGGCACGCCGGGTCCGTGATGTCCGACGCGTTGGCCGCCGGCGGCACGTCGTTCGACTCGTTGTACGTCAACGTCAACGGCGCGTCCGGCTACTTCGACCGGTCCCTGGACGTCTACGGGCGCGCGGGACAGCCGTGCGCGCGCTGCGGTGCGGCCGTGGTCCGCGAGGACTTCATGAACCGCGGATCGCACTTCTGCCCCGACTGCCAGCCCGCGCCCCGTCGGAGCGCGACGCGCAGGCGGGCGGTCGTACGATGACCGGATGACTCAGTCCGCATCATCGACACCCGCCCAGGACCCCGCGCCGCCGGCGACGACCCTCCGCGTGGACCGGGTGGGCACCCGGCGCTACGTGGGCACCTCGAGCCGGGGCGGCCGCGTGGAGATCGGATCCGCCGATGTGGAGGGGGTGTTCACTCCCGGCGAGCTGCTCAAGATCGCCCTCGGCGCCTGCTCGGCCATGGCGTCTGACTTCCCCCTGTCCCGGCGACTCGGGGACGACTACGACGCGACCGTCCACATCTCCGGGGACGCCGACCGCGAGAACGAGCGGTACCCGCTCCTCGAAGAGCTCTACGAGCTCGACATGTCGGAGCTCGACCCGGCCGCGGCCGAACGCCTGGTGGAACTCGTGCGGCGCTCGATCGACAAGGCGTGCACGGTGGGGCGCACCGTCGCCGGCGGGACCCGGATCGAGCTGGAGATCAGCACCGGGCACGAGAGCCGGTGAACCCCGGCGTCGAACCGGGGCCGACCGGCGCGCCCGTACGCCTGGTGGCCTGGGTGCACGGGCACGTCCAGGGGGTGGGCTTCCGGTGGTGGACCCGCAGTCGCGCCCTCGAACTGGGGCTCACCGGCTACGCCGCCAACAAGCCCGACGGGCGGGTCCACGTGGTGGCGGAGGGGCCCGAGCGGGCGTGCCGGGCGCTGCTCGAGGCCCTGCGGGGCGGGGACACCCCGGGGACGGTCGACCTGGTGGTGGAGAGCATCGAACCGGCCCGCGGCGGGCTCACGGGATTCCGCGAGCGCTGACCTAGGATCGATCCGTGTATCTCAAGTCGCTGACGCTCAAGGGCTTCAAGTCCTTCGCGGCGCCCACGACCCTGAGATTCGAGCCCGGCATCTGCGCCGTGGTGGGCCCCAACGGGTCGGGTAAGTCCAATGTGGTGGACGCCCTGACCTGGGTGATGGGCGAACACAGCGCCAAGACACTGCGTGGCGGGAAGATGCAGGACGTCATCTTCGCCGGCACGGTGGGCAAGCAGCCGCTCGGGCGCGCCGAGGTGACGCTGACCCTCGACAACTCGGACGGCGCGCTGCCGATCGACTACGCCGAGGTCTCGCTGACGCGGCGCATGTACCGCGACGGCGCGGCCGAGTACGAGATCAACGGCGACCGGGCGCGGCTGATGGACGTGCAGGAGCTGCTCTCGGACACCGGGATCGGCCGCGAGATGCACGTGATCGTCGGGCAGGGCAAG
>JAAYZM010000554.1 GCA_012514835.1 Actinomycetales bacterium | reverse complement strand
TCGCGCGGGCGCTGCGGGAGGCGCGGGGCGGGCTGCTCGACTGGGACGACGTCGAGAGCTACCGCCGGCTCGACCCGGGGAACGCGAAGATGCGCGGCCTCGTCTCCGACGTGCTGGACGTCGGCGCGTGGCGGCTCGCCTGGTTGCCGCCCGCGCTGCCGTACCTCGAGCCGGCCGGCGCCTACGCCGAGCCGGCGCTGCGGTCGTTCACCAAGCGGCTCGTCTTCTCGGCCTGGGCGGTGGTACCGAAGGCGATCGCCGTCGTCCTCAGCTACGAGGCGGAGCGGCGTGCCGTCGAGGCGACGCGGGGCGCGCGCCGCGGGTCCTACTCCGCCGACCGGCAGACGCCGCTGCTCCAGCTCCGGATGGACGGGGAGCGGGCCGCGGGCATGCCCGTGCTCGGCCTGCTCTACCCGAGCGTCGCCCTGGCGGCGCTCGGCGACCCGCTCGCCGTGGCACGTGCGGTCGGGACCGCGTTCCCGGTGCCGCGCGACGCGGTGCTCGACGAGGTGCGGTCCCGCCTTCGCGAGGCGCTCACGGCGCTGCCCGACGGCGACCCCGCGGTCGGGTCCGGGCCCGACCAGCGGTGGTACTGGGCCGCGCCCGTGCTGCTCGACCGCCTGCGCGCCGGGGGCGACCAGCGGGCGTTCGAGCACGAGCTCGCCGTGTGGTTGGCCGCCGGGCGTCCCGAGGCCGGTCGCGGGCTCGCGGCGCACGTCGAGGCTCTCCGGGCCGTCCGCGCGGAGGAGCTGGGCCCTCGTCCTGACGACCTCGTGGACGTCCTGGCCCACGCCGCCGTCGGCGGACCGGCTGTCTGCGCCCTGCGCGCTCTGTCCCGTGTGTGCGGGGGTGCACGTGTCCTCGCGGACGCGGACGTCCGTGGGTACGCGTCGATCGTCGCGGACGGTCTGCGGTCGCTGTTCAACCGGCCGGAGCTCATGGCGGTCCTGCGCGGGGAGGAGGGCGCGGAGGAGTCGTACTGGCGGCTCGTGCTCGACCACGGCGTGGACGGGGCGCTGCAGGCGGTGCTCGACGAGTACGCGCACGTGCTCCTCGAGTCGGAGGGGCTTCAGGACGCTGATGCGCGTACGCGTGCCGAGCGGGTCGCGCAGCGGATGGACGAGGCGCTGACGATCCGGACGCCGAGCAACGCGGTCGACGAGCTGCGGCCGCACGAGGCCGGCTTCGAGATGGAGCGGCACACGGTGCGCACCCACTTCGCGGCGCGGTTCGGACGGGCGAGGGCGGAGGACCAGACGGTGGTGCGGGAGACGCACGTGCAGACGGCGTTCAACTCACCGTTCTGGCCGTTCGTCCTCGCGTCGACGTCGGTGGGGCAGGAGGGCCTGGACTTCCACACGTACAGCCACGCGGTCGTCCACTGGAACCTGCCGGCGAACCCTGTGGACCTCGAGCAGCGCGAGGGGCGGGTGCACCGGTACAAGGGGCACGCCGTGCGGAAGAACGTTGCACGCGAGCACGCCGACGCCGCCTTCCACGCGACCGTCGACGACCCGTGGTTCGCGATGTTCCTGGCGGCGGCCGACGCGCGCGACGAGGGCGCGAGCGACATCGTGCCGTGCTGGGTCTTCCCGGGGGAGGCCGCGATCGAGCGGTACGTGCCGGCGATGCCGTTGAGCAGCGAGATGCGGCGGTACCACCGGCTGCAGCGGACCGTCGGCGCCTACCGGCTCGTCGTGGGGCAGCCGCGCCAGGAGGACCTGCTCAAGTACGTCGGCACGGGAGCCGACGTGGAGTGGATGCGGATGGACCTCAGCCCGGCATTGCAGCGGGCCGTCCCCCGAACGGAAGGGTCATCGGGGAGGCGGGTCCGTCCCAGGAGCGACAACAGCGGGCACGTGTGAGGCTGAACCTGCCGCGTGCTGGCGTGTCATGCGGCGTGCTCCGTCGAGGGCGTGCCGCGCGTCGTGGTGGCCCCGGTGCAAGCGAGCGCGGCCGGCGCTTCGTCGAGCAGATGACGGATACCTGTACGCACCCCGTCTCGATGGCCGTGGGCGGCGACGGGCGTGCCAAGCTGCGCTCGTCCATCAGGCGCGTGCTGGCCAAGCACGAGTACCCACCGGGCAAGCAGCCCGGCGCGATCTCGCTGCCCGTGGATCAGATGAAGAGCATGGCTCCCCAGGCGGCCGGTGCCGCGTCGTCCCTGTCGGGACCCAGGGGCGGGTGATGCGGGTGACCAGCACGAAGAAGGGCCAGGGCATGCCTTCGCTCGGACAGGGCAGGCTCGACTTCGACGCGGACCTGCTCGACGAGCTCGGGGGTCCGGTCGCAACGAACTTCACCGAGGACTCGGCCAAGGCCTCAGTCGACGCGCTGCTCGCGAGTGCGAGTCGCTATGCGAGTCCGGCGGAGTACCGCGCGCTTGTGTCGTTCATCGGGCGCCTGCCCCGGTACAGCCCGTTCAACAGAATGCTGGTTCACATCCAGGACCCGGGCGCTCAGCGCCGCTTTCAACAGCATCTCGAAGGCGTGCTGCAAGTGCAGGAGGACGTGAGTCGTCCTGCCGGTGTCCACGGGGGAGTTGAACGCGGTCATCGCCGTAACCAAGGACGCCACCGCCTTGTTGTGGAGCACCCGCGCTTCCTGCTTGAGCTTCATCGCCCCTCCGGTCGTCGCAGCGTGGACGCCGTGGCGAAGTCCTGCACGGGGTGGCGTCCCACGCCCTCTCGGTTCGAGACCACGGTACGGAGTGGTGTGCGCTCATGCGGCCGAATCGGCGGACGGGTGACGTGAACCCGATGGCACGTTGAAGTGCTCGAGCAGATTGCCCATGCGCGCAACCAAGCCGCACACGCCCCCGGTGACCTGGAGTTGCGTCGTGACGACGTTTCGCGCCTGGTCGACGCAGCTGCAGAAGTTGCGGTCGACGTGGCGCAGCGTCGCATCGTCGCTCGCGAGCGGCGTGGACTCGCGTAGCAGCCGCGAGTGC
>JAAYZM010000553.1 GCA_012514835.1 Actinomycetales bacterium | reverse complement strand
GTCCGTGCTGAACATGATGATGCTGTCGTTCGGGGCCATGGCCGTGGTCGGAGTGATCTACGTGCTGTGGGGTTGGTCGATGTCGTACGGCGAGTCCGTCGGCGGCTGGTTCGGCAACCCGCTCGACCAGTTCGGGCTCGGGGGCAGCTTCGACCCGGTCGCGTACCTGGATGACGCCGAGACGGTCTACATGCCCACGATCGTCGACGTCGGCTTCCAGACGACGTTCGCGATCATCACCGTGGCGCTCATCTCGGGCGCGCTCGCCGAGCGCATCAAGTTCTCCGCGTGGCTCGTGTTCGCGGGCCTGTGGGTGACGTTCAGCTACTTCCCGCTCGCCCACATGGTGTGGGGCGGCGGCATCCTGAGCGACGCGGGGCCCTTTGCCTCGATCGCCAACCCGATCGACTTCGCGGGTGGCACGGTGGTGCACATCAACGCCGGTGTCGCGGCGTTCGTGCTCGCGCTCATCGTGGGCAAGCGCAAGGGCTTCGGCAAGGAGCCGATCCGCCCGCACAACCTGCCGTTCGTGATGCTCGGTGCGGCGCTCCTGTGGTTCGGCTGGTTCGGCTTCAACGCCGGCTCGGCGTACGGCGCTGACGGTGCCGCGGGCCTCGCGTGGGTCAACACCACCACGGCCACGGCCGCGGCGATCGGTGGCTGGCTCCTCGTCGAGCGCTTCCGTGACGGCAAGGCGACCTCGCTCGGTGCCGCGTCCGGCATCGTCGCGGGCCTCGTGGCCATCACGCCCGCCGCGGGTGACGTCTCGCCCGTCGGGGCGATCTTCGTCGGTGCGATCGCCGGTGTCCTCGCGGCCCTCGCCGTCGGCCTGAAGTACAAGCTCGGTTACGACGACTCGCTCGACGTCGTGGGCGTCCACCTCGTGGCCGGCCTGTGGGGCACGCTCGCCCTCGGCCTCGTTGCGACGCCGATCGACGGCGTGGGCCGTGGTCTCTTCTACGGTGGTGGCTTCAACCAGCTCGCGGTCCAGGCCATCATCGCGGCGATCGCCATCGCGATCTCCGCGGTCGTGACGGTGGTCCTCGGTCTGGGGATCAAGTTCACGCTCGGCTGGCGGGTCTCCGAGGAGGCCGAGGAGCGCAGCATCGACCTCGCCGAGCACGGCGAGGCCGCGTACGAGACCATCGGTGCCCGGGTCCTTTCGGAGGTGAAGTGATGACCAAGCTCATCACCGCGGTGATCCAGCCGCACAAGCTCGATGACGTCAAGTCCGCGCTCGAGGCGACGGGTGTCCGCGGCCTCACGGTGAGCGAGGCGAGCGGCTACGGCCGGCAGCGGGGTCACACGGAGGTGTACCGCGGTGCGGAGTACACCGTGGACCTCGTGCCGAAGGTGCGCGTGGACGTGCTCGTCGCGGACGAGGACGCCGCGAGCATCGCCCAGGCCGTGATCGGTGCCGCGCAGACCGGCAAGATCGGTGACGGCAAGGTGTGGATCGTGCCCGTCGAGGACGTGGCCCGGGTCCGTACCGGTGAGCGCGGGGACGAGGCGCTCTAGCGCATGACCGGTTCGAAGGAGGTCCCGCACCTTCGGGTGCGGGACCTCCGCCGTTCCCGCCTCGAGCTCGCGGCCGCGGGCACGGGGGACGACGACGGCGGACGCGCGCTCGACAGGGCCGCCCGGAGGTCCGACGGCGTGCGTCTGGTTGACGACGCGCTGACGCAGCTGTGGCGCGAGGCGACGTCGCAGCTGCGCACCACCACGGGGATCGCGCTCGGCGCGGTGGGGTCGCTCGGGCGAGGAGACCTCGGACCCGCGAGCGACCTGGACCTGCTCGTGGTGCACGACGGTCGCACGCACGCGGCGTCGGACGTCGCCGGAGTGGCCGAGCGGCTCTGGTACCCGATCTGGGACGCGGGCCTCGACCTCGACCACGCGGTGCGCACGCTCACGCAGTGCCGCACGATCGCCTCGAAGGACCTGCCCGCGGCCGTGGGGCTGCTCGACCTGCGCCTCGTCGCGGGCGACCCCGCGGTGATCCACCGTGCCCAGTCCGCCGTGCTCGCGGACTGGCGCGACTCGACACGGCGCCGCCTGCCGGAGCTCGCGTCCGCGGCCCGCCGTCGGGCTGAGCGACACGGCGAGCTCGCGTACCTCATCGAGCCTGACCTCAAGGAGGCGCGCGGCGGGCTGCGGGACGCGACCGTGCTGTTCGCGCTCGCGGCGACGTGGATCGCGGACCGACCGCACGGCGCGGTCGACGAGTCCTACGCGTTCCTGCTCGACGTGCGCGACGAGCTCCAGGCCGTCACGGGCCGCCACACGAACCGGCTGCTCCTCGTGGACGCGGACGCCGTCGCGGGCAGGCTCGGTCTCGCGGACGCCG
>JAAYZM010000552.1 GCA_012514835.1 Actinomycetales bacterium | reverse complement strand
TGCCGAGGGCAGCACGAGGCGGCTCGAGAACGGGCCGAAGATGAGGTCGACCTCGTCCTGCGTGATGAGGGCCTCGTAGTCGGCGACGACGCGGTCCGCGTTGGACTGGTCGTCAAGGATCTTGAGCTCGACCTGCTTGCCGAGCAGACCGCCGGCCGCGTTGATCTCGTCGCGCCAGATCTCGTAGCCGTTCTGGACGCCCTTGCCAGGCTCCGAGAAGTCCCCCGTCAGAGGCAGGGAGATGCCGACGAGGATCGTGTCCCGGTCGCCTCCGCCCCCGGTGTCGCCGCTGCACGCGGCGAGGCTGACCAGCGCACCGACCGCGGCGAGTGCCACGGCGACGCGGCGCCGCCTCGAGCTGTTCCGAACTGCGATCACAACAGGTCCTCCTACGTCGTCTTTGAGCGTGGTGGTGGTTCTGCGATCTCCGAGAAGCAAGCCTACGGTAAGCGCTTGCCGCGCAATCGATTGCTTCCCGAACACCGGAAACTTATCGGTCAGATCGCCCCGCGTCAATGGGTGTTACCTACCCGTAACCGTCCGGTCACCGGGCACCCTGCCCAGCTTGACCTCAGCCGGACACGCCGTCCGACCTTGACGGCCACGAAGAGCATCCCTATCGTCGTGCAATCGCTTGCTCCCGTAGGGAGCCCGAGGGGAGAGCCCCGATGCTTGCACCGGCAGCGCACCGCGACGCACCACGTGGCTAGGTTGCGCGTGCTCCATGTGAGCACCTTCCTCAGCTCGTTCGACCGCTTGCTCGTCGCCCCCATGCTGCTCCCGATCGCGACGGACCTCGCCGTGCCCGTCGAGCGCGTCGCGGCGATGGCCACCGTGTACCTGTTCGCCTACGGGCTCATGCAGGTGGTCTGGGGCGTCGTCTCCGACCGGCTCGGCCGGGTACGGACCATGCGGCTCGCCCTCGGGATCGCCGCAGCAGCCGCGGCCGCGACGGCGCTCGCCCCGTCGATCGAGCTGCTCGTCGCGGCCAGGCTCGTGGCCGGGGGTGCCTTCGCCGCGTCCGTGCCCGGGGCCCTCATCTACATCGGCGACACCGTGCCGCTGCGCGAGCGGCACGGCCCGCTCACCGACCTCATGACGGCCACGGCGCTCGGCATGGCGACCGCGACCCTCGTGGGCGCGGCCCTCGCCGAGCTGCTCACGTGGCGGGTCGCCTTCGCGATCCCGGCCGTGCTCGTGGCCGTCGTCGTCGTCGCGATGCGTCGCTTGCCCGAACCCCCACCCGTCCCCCGCGCCCCCATCCTGGCTCCCCTGGGCCGGGTCGTGCGCCAGCCCTGGCCGCTCGTGGTCCTCGCGTTCGCGTTCGTCGAGGGGATGCTCTTCCTCGGGATCCTCACGTACCTGCCCGCGACGCTCCAGGCCGGCGGGACCGGGACCACGATGTCCGGGCTCGTCACGGCGTCCTACGGCCTGTGCGTCGGTGCGTTCGCCGGGCTCGTCAAGCGGCTCGCACCACGCACCTCACCGGCCCGCCTCATCGCCGTCGGCGTCGCGACCGGCATCGGTGCCTACGCGGCCCTCGTCCTCGACCAGGGCACCGCCGGGGTGCTCACGGCTTCCGTCCTGCTCGCCGCGTCGTGGGCCTTCACCCACTCGACGATGCAACGGTGGGCCACCGAGGTCGATCCACGCTCTCGAGCCACCGTGGTCTCGCTGTTCGCCTCGAGCCTCTTCCTCGGCAGCTCGGCGTGGACCGCGCTCGGCGCAGGCTACGTGGCCGAGGGGCACTTCGCGCGCTACTTCACGATCGGCCTCGTGGCCGTGGTCGTCCTGACCGTCCCCATGGTCTGGTCGCGCCACCGCTACGACGCGCGAGCCGCCTAGCGGCCGCGAGGCGGCGCGGTCGAGCCCCGCACCACGAGCTCGACCGGGAGCGTGACCACGCTCGGGCCGGGGGGGCCCACGGTGAGCCAGCGCAACAGGATCTGGGCCGCCTCGACCCCGATCGAGGCGTGCGGCACACGCACCGTCGTGAGCGGCGGGGAGAGCTTGTCCATGAACGTCATGTCGTTGTAGCCCACGAGGCTCACGTCCTGCGGGCAGCTCAGCCCGCGCTCGCGCAGCACGTCGAGCACGCCCACGGCGATCTGGTCGTTGCCCGCGAGAATCGCCGTCGGGGTGGTCCGGTCGAGCACGGCCCGCGCCGCGCGCGCACCCTCCGCGACGGAGTACGTGGCGCACTCCTCGCTCAGCTCGGGGGCCAGGTCCCCGCCCAGCTCGGCCATGTGGTGTCGGAACGCGCGGGCCCGCTCGAAGCCCGTGGAGAGCCACGCGGGGCCCGGCAGGTGCGCGATCGCCGTGTGGCCCAGGCCCACGAGGTGGCGCACCGCTTGCTCGATCCCTGAGCGGTCGTCGCTCGCGACGGTCGGGATCGCGGCACCCTCCGCGCGACGGTTCACGAGCACGAGCGGCATGCCTTGCTCGACGGCGGTCGTGACGGCGGAGTCCTCCCGGTGCGCGGACGCTACGAGGAGACCGTCCACCTGCCGCGCGCGCAGCGCCGCGATCGAGTCGACCTCCCGGCGCGCGTCGTTGTCCGTGTCCGCGATGATGCTCGTGTACCCGCCGCGCGAGAGGA
>JAAYZM010000551.1 GCA_012514835.1 Actinomycetales bacterium | reverse complement strand
GGGTCGGCCTCACCCTGGCCCAGGCCCAGGAGGAGGGGCGGGACGTCCGCGTCGCGACGAAGCGAGTCTCAGAGCTCGCGACCACACCGCGGCCGAAGATCGAGGGCGAGACCCGCGGCATCGTGAAGATCGTGGTGGACGCCGCGACCGACGAGGTGCTCGGTGCGGCGCTCATGCACGTGCACTCGCAAGAGCTCGTCAACCTCGTCGCGCTCGCGATGCGGCACGGCGTCCCGGCGAGCACGCTGCGGGACGCGATCTACACGCACCCGTCCTCGAGCGAGGTCCTCAACGAGGTGCTGAGCGCCCTCGAGGCGGCGCCCGCTCGACCGCCCGCGGGGCGCGAACCCGCCTAGACTCGATCGGTGAACCACCCTCCGTCACGAACCAGGCGGGCCTCCGCCGTGTTCGGTGCCGCGGTGCTCGTCTACTTCGTGGCCGTGGTGCACCGCACGGCCCTCGGGGTCGCGGGGGTGGAGGCGCTCGACCGCTTCGGCACGGAGGCGACGGGGCTCGCGATGCTCTCGGTCGCCCAGATCGCCACGTACGCGGCGATGCAGATCCCCGCGGGGCACCTGCTCGACCGGTTCGGCCCGTTGCGGATGCTCGTCGCAGGATCGATCCTCATGGCGATCGGCCAGGCGGCCATGGCGTTCACGGACAGCCTGGGGCTCGCGCTCGTGGCGCGCGTGCTGCTCGGCGCGGGCGACGCTCCCGTGTTCATCTCCGCGACGCGGCTCATCTCCGCGTGGTTCCCCCCGCGCCGCGTCCCGGTGCTCGTGCAGGTCACGGGGCTCGTGGGGCAGGCGGGCCAGCTCGCCACGGCGATCCCCGTGGCGTGGGTGCTCTACGAGCTCGGGTGGACGCCGGCGTTCGGTGTGCTCGCCGGGGTGGGTCTCGTCGCGGCGGTGGTCGCGGCGCTCGGGATCCGGATGCCCGACGCCGGGGATCGGGTGACCGAGCAGCCCCCGGACCGCCTGTGGGCCTCCGTGCGGGCGGCCACCGCGACGGCGGGGAACCGGCTGGGGTTCTGGAGCCACTTCGTGACCCCGTTCTCCGCGAACGTCATCACGCTGCTGTGGGGCGTGCCCTTCTTCGTGACGGCGCAGGGGCGCACCCCGGCGGAGGCGTCCGGGCTCCTCGTGGTCCTGACCGTCTCGGCAATGGTGTCCGGTCCCACGGCGGGGGTCCTCACGGCCCGCCACCCGTTGCGGCGCAGCTGGATCGTGCTCGGTTCGGCCGTCGCGACGGGGGTCGCGTGGGTGGCGCTGCTCGCGTTCGACACGCCTCGGCCCCTGTGGCAGCTCGCACTGTTCTGCGTGGTGCTCGGGGCGGGTGGTCCCATCTCGCTCGTGGGCATCGACTTCGCGCGCTCGTGGTCGCCGGTCTCGCGGCTCGGGATCGCGTCGGGCTACGTGAACGTCGGGGGATTCGCGTCCACCGTGGTGGGGGTGCTCCTGGTGGGGCTCGTGCTCCAGCTGGCCTCCGAGCCGGGGGCCACGACGTACTCGCTCGACGAGTACCGTCTCGCGTTCGCGTCGCTGCTCCTGCCGTGGCTCGTGGGCTTGGTAGGGGTGCTGCGCAACCGTCGACTGACGCGTGTCGACCTCGCCGCGGAGGGTGTGGTCGTGCCCCCGATCCGGGAGGCCGTGCGGCGCTACCGAGGGCGCACCGAGAGGCCGTAGCGCGCGCGTTCTTCCTGCTCAGGGTGAAAAACGGACAATGAGGCCCGGTTTTTGTCCGTTCTCGGATATGGTCCCCGCTCATGAGCCGATTCGAACGGGCCGTGAGCCCCGCATCCCTGGTCATCTCCATACTCGCCCTCGTCGTCGCGACGTCCATGACGTCGGCCTCGGCGGCGAGCAGCATCACCGAGCAGCGCCTCACCGCGGGCTCGGTCTCCGCGGCCGCGATCAAGAACAACGCGGTCACCACGAAGAAGATCCGCAACGGCGCGGTCACCACGAAGAAGCTGAAGAACGCCGCCGTGACGGCCGCCAAGCTGAAGAACGGGGCCGTCACCACCAAGAAGCTCAAGAACTCGGCGGTCACGGCGGCCAAGCTCAAGAACGGCGCCGTCACCAACGCCAAGATCAAGAACGGCACGATCGCGCTGTCGAAGCTCGCCCCGAGCGCGGTCGCCGCACTCCAGGGCGCGCAGGG
>JAAYZM010000550.1 GCA_012514835.1 Actinomycetales bacterium | reverse complement strand
CGAGCTGTCGTGGAACAGCGAGCATGGCTTCGAGGTCGGGCGAGCCGGCGATCGCGGCCCCTTCATCATCAGCGAGGTGCACGACTGGGTCGACTGCACGACGGGCGAGCACGTCCAGGTGCCGAAGGGCGAGTACGAGCTGCTCGGTTGGCAGCGGCTCGACTGGTGGGGCTCCGACGGCCGGAAGGAGACGAGGACCCTCGCGCTCGGCCCGACGCCCTTCACGGCGTACGACTTCGAGGACGCGGACAACCCCGGACCGTCAGGCGACTGAGCTGGCGCGAGCGCGGGAGCCCCGGTTCCCGCGCTCGTTCGCGTCAGGGGGACGGTGAGGACGGCGTGCTCGGCGCGGGCACCGGCACCGCGAGGGCCTCGGGCAGCGTGCGGTAGATCGAGAACAGCTGCGTGAGGGCCGTGATGCGGAAGACCTTCAGGACGCGCTCGGAGTCGATCACGAGCAACAGGCTGCCCGCCGCGAGGCGCACGCGCTTGAGGACGCCCACGAGGACGCCGAGCCCGGTGGAGTCCATGAACCGCACGGCGCGCAGGTCGATGATCAGGTGGTGCTGGCCAGCCTCGTGGAGCGCCACGAGCTTCTCGCGCATCACGGGCGCGGTGTAGACGTCGATCTCGCCGCCCACCTCGACGACGGTCCGGCCACCTTGCTCATAGGTGTGTACCGAGACGTCCATACGACGCATCTTGCCATCGACACGGCGCGTTGAAACCACCCCGCGTCGCATCACCGGGCGCCCGCCCGTGAGACCGAGATGCGCACACCCCCTCGTCCGTGGGATGTTTTGTCCGAACTATCCGAATCCCCATGATCCTGGCCTGCGCGCCCCAATGATCGTGGGAGCGCTACCACCAGGGGACTACATGACGCACAAGCTCCGCCGCGTGATCGTCGCGGCGACGGGAGCGACCCTCCTCGCCGGGACGGGTGCCCTCGCCGTGAACCAGGGCTATCTCGGCGGCGGGCACGAGGCGGAGCCTCACGACGTGACGGCCCGCACGGTGTGCGGGTGGCGGGACGCAGGGACTCCGTCGGACTCGTCCGCGACCCTCGCCTCCGTGTCCGGCGACCTCGTGCTGCAGGTGGGCGGCTCGGTCCCCTACCGCGTCCAGCTCACCCACACCGAGCAGCATCCCGTCGAGGTCCCCGCGGGCAGCGCACCCGTGCTCGTGGCCACCACGGGGGTCGAGGCCACCGTGGTGGGCTACGCCCCCGCGACGGCCGCACCGGAGTCGCGGACGGTCGCGGCCGGAGCGGCCCTCGAGCACGCGGACTTCGGCGCCTTCGTCGCGTGCCCCGACGGCCCCGCGGCCGAGGACGGCACCCATCTCGCCCCCGGCAGCTACGAGCTCTACGCCGCCCAGGCGCTGGGGTGGAAGGCGGACGGCCCGTTCAACACGTGGGCGCGGCTCGGCGCGGTCTCCGTGACGCCGCAGCTCGCTCGCGGCGGCTTCCAGCCCGCGGCGGACGCGCACCTGCCCGTGGGCACGTGCGGCACGAGCCTCGACCGACTCCCCCAGGCCGCCGGGCAGTCCACCAGCTTTGATGAGCTCGACCCGGTGCTCGCCGTCGTCGGCGAACCCCTCGAACCTGGCGTGACGCTCACGAACCACGGTGCGCACGCCCTCACGGACGCCGTGCTCGGCGGCCCCGCCCTGCTCGTGGCGCAGGACGGACTGGTCGTCGCGCGTGCGAGCTCCGCGGGTGCCCTGCCCGCCCCGGGTCTGGGCGCGGGCCAGACCGCCAGCTTCGGGAGCTTCAAGGCCCTCGAGGACTGCCGCACGGGTGACGCGCTCGCGCCGGGAGTCTACGAGTACGCGGTGGCACTGCAGGCGCGCAACCCCGAGGCCGTCACCCCCTTCGGCACCACCGTGCGGGGCGGCGCGCTCGCCGTCACCGCGACCGCGGGGGCGACCCGCGTCGAGGTGGCTCGGCCCGAGATTCCCGTGTGCGGGGCCAGCGCCGCGGACGTCCAGCTCGCGGCCGGCAGCGACTCGGGCGCCGTGGTCTACACCGGCCGCGCCACGCGACACGTCCAGACGGGGACTCTGCTGCGCGACGTCCCGGACGGCGAGACCACCGTCGAGCTCGAGCTCGCGTACACCGGTCCGGAGCGGGCGCTGAGCGACGGCGGGCACCACGCCGTGCTCGTTCGCGACGGCGTGGTGGTGGCCTCGACCGCGCAGACGATCCAGAACGCCGCGCCCACCACCTGGGCCACGGGCTCGGCGCACCTCGTCGCGCTCCAGGGCTGGACGGACTGCGACGGCGCACCGTTCGTGGCCGAGGGCCAGTACACCGCGCTCGGCTTCGTGGAGCACACCTACGTCGACGAGTGGGGCCTGCCCGCCCGCCACGTCACGACCCTCGCACCGACCCCGGTCTCCTTCGCCCCCTGACGCGCGAACCGCACCCGCCCCTGGTCCCCGCGTGGGATCTTGGAGGGCGGGGGCAACGGTTCGCGACCGTTGGGCGTCCTTGCAGATGACAGGGGTCCGACGGCGGGAAGGGGGCGGGGCGGT
>JAAYZM010000082.1 GCA_012514835.1 Actinomycetales bacterium | reverse complement strand
TCCAGGCCCCCGTCGAGCTGGGTCACGGCCCGTGCGGCGCCGAGCTCTTTGCGGGTCGCCCCGGTGCCGGTGCGAGTGGTCTTGGCCCGGAACTGCTCAAAGCTGCCAACCCCGGGTGCCTTCCACGTCCCGGAGGCTTCCTGAGCGGCGAGCACGGGTGCCTTCGCGGCCGTCATGACACGGGCCGTCTCATCGAGAGCAGCGAGCACCTCGCCGTGCACGTCCGAGCTCCACGCTTTTGCCTCCGCGCTCATGGCCCGCAGCTCGCGCGCGGCGGTGACCATGACCCGCGCCCATGCCCGCGCATCACCCTGCGAGTCGGCCTCAGGAGGGAAGCAGGCTGCGGCACGCAACGGCTCAGGCACTCGCGCCATGGGCCCCTCCTCTCGACTCAAAGAAACATACGTACGCATATCCCAATCCCCACCCAACCTGATCCGGATCGGGACTTACTGGGATGAATCGATCATGCCACGGGCCACTGACACCGTGTCAACACCGGGTCGCTGAGTTCGGCAGTTCGGCCCGAGTTCGGCACTTGCGCACGCGAGATCCCGTCCAAACTGCCTAACTCAGCGCAAGGAGGGCAGACCAAACTGCCGGTCTCAGCGAGAGGAAGGCCGCCCAAACTGCCGGTCTCAGCGAAAAGGAGCTGGCGCGGAGCGCGGCGCGAGGGACAGGGGACGCGTCCGGTCGCGAGGGGCAGGGAACAGGTCAGGTCGCGAGGGTCCAGTGCCCGCCAGCACCCGCAGCGCGCTCGTAGCGCACCCGCACGTGGCGCCGGTCGCGCGACCCCTGCCAGAACTCCACGTGGCTCGCCTCCACGCGCCACAGCGTCCAGTCCTCCGGCGAGGCGCGCTGCTGCGCCTCGAGGGGCCGAGCACGTAGGTCCGCGAGGCTCTCCTCGGGAGGTGCCTCGACCACCGGCCCCCGCACCCGCACGGAGCGCGCGAGCGGCTGCCACCAGAACGTGAGCGCCGCCGCGGGACGCGCCGCGAGCTGGACACCCTTCGCGCTCGACCGTTCGCTCGCGAAGGCCCAACCGCGCTCGTCGACGTCCTTGAGGAGGAGGACCCGCGCATCGACACCGTCGTCGGACACTGTCGAGAGGGTCATGGCGTGCGGCTCGGGCACGCCGGCGTGGACCGCCTCGCCGAGCCATGCAAGGAAGAGGTCGAGCGGGTCCTCGGGGAGCGCGGAGAGGTCGAGCGCAGGGGGCTCGCCCGCGAGGGACGGGAGCGTGCGCAGCAGGGCGCGGGTCTCGTCGGTCATCTACCCTCCATCGGTGCGGCGGTCGCTGCGATCATCGCGCCGGGCGCACCCGCGAGCCAGACGCGCCACTCGGCACCGGTGCGGAACGTCGGGTTCTCGCGCGGGCTCCCCCGAGCGGCGACCTCGGCGAAGTGTTCCTCGCTCCCCCGGAACAGGGGCAGACCTTCCGGAGACCGGGCCGACTCCAGCAGATCTTCGGGGTCTGCCTCGAGCAGGTGGGCGAGCTGGATCGACTCCGTGAACCGCCCGTGATGGACGAGCCAGCGATCCTCTCCCCAGGTCAGCCGGAAGGTCCCGTCCTCGTGCTCGGCGATCCTCACCGTGCGGGGCTCGTCATACACGAAGCTCCTCAGGAAGCGGGCGTGCGATGCGCTCAGCCTTCCCATGGCGCCCACGACACCAAGGAGCAGCGCGCATTCGTCATTCGTGACCAGGGCGAGCGTCCGGTGACCGCGCTGGTTGCAGATGATCTGCCACGCGCCGCCCTCCGCCTCGGCCACGTCGACCGCGGGGTCCCCGTTGATGCTCAGGTGCCGCTCGGGCCGGGACGGGCGATCGGCCCAGGGGACCAGGAGGTCCGACGGCTCCAGCACGAGCTGCATCAGTGGGTCGGAGAGGAGCTGGCGCGCCAACGGAGACGCGCCGTGCTGCGCGCCGGGCACCGTCACGAGCCGCCACCTCAACCACGTGTCCACAAGGTCGAGCAGCTCGCGCACGGACGCCTCGTCCGGGTGCCGGGCGATGAGCCGCCGCCCGAGGACCTTCCCCAGCGCGCGGTCCCCCTGGAGGATCGCCGCGGTGTAGGCGCCGTACTGCGCATCACGCGCCACGGCGAAGGTCAGCACGCCGTCGAGCCGCGCGGTCCATCCGGGCTGGGCGGGGTCGGCCGTCGCGCGCACGTCGGTGACACGATCCCCAAAACGGGCCGCGAGCACTCCGGGAACGTCTGCGAGCTCGAGGACCGCACCCTCCGGCCCGCCCGGTCCCGCCAGAACCGTCGGCGCGTCGAGGTACGCCCGAGGCAGCCGGGCTCGGACCCGAGCATCTCCCCCTCGACGACGACGCGTCCGCCGTCGGCCCGCAACGTGACCTTGGCCGCGTCGTACACGTAGCCCGAGCACCACCCCTGCGCCCTCGCCACCCCAGCCGTCGTGAAGCCATCACCCCACACGGCCCCCGCGCGCGCGTACAGCTCCTCGGCGGTGGTCCGTGCGGACCCGGTCACGTTCGGAGCCTACCGAGGGCCGACGGCGGGATCCTGGCGCACGAGCACGCCCTCGCCGCCCGTGAACGTGACGCCCGCGAGCTGCGGCCCCCGATCGACCTCGCGGAACCCGAGCCGCTCGTGCAGGTCGATCGACGCGAGGTTGCGCGCGTTGATCACGCTGAAGACGGCGACGCCCGGCTCGAGGTCCCGCACAGCACCCAACACCTCGGTCAGCAGCCTGCGCGCGATGCCCTGGCGCCGCAGCTCCGGGACCACCGTCAGCCCGGCGACCAGCCACTCGGGCTCGACGTCGGACCGGATCGGGAAGCGCTGGGCGCCGCTCCACCCGACGAGCACCCCGTCCGCCACCGCGACCCGGAGGACAGGCAGCCGCTCGATCGAGGAACGTGCGGCGTCGAGATGCTCCTCGACGGTCCCGCCGCGCGCCGCACGGACCCGGGCGAGGTCGCCGACGTCGGCCTCCGTGGCGGCCCGCATCACGATGGCCGCCGTCGGACCGTCTCCCTCCGCACCCACGCGCCCCGGTGCGTACTCGACGAAATCCGTCACCACGCTTCTCCCGTCACTCGAGCGTACGGGTAGACGTACGGGTCCCCGTGCTGCCAGAACAGCCGGTTCGAGGCCAGACGGACGAAGCCAGGTTCCCGGTGTCCGCTCACCGTCTGCACACTAGACGTCAGGCCGGATGATGGGGAACATGAACTCCTCCAACGCCCCAAGACAGCTCCGACTGATCATCGAGGCCGAAGACTTCGACGATGCGGTGCGGTTCTACCGCGACGTGCTCGGCATGGCAGAGCAGCCCGCCTTCGCCACGCAGGGCGACGACCGGGTGTCGATCCTCCACGCCGGCATCGCGACGATCGAGATCGCCAGCCCCGCACACGCACGGAACATCGACGAGGTCGAAGGCGCTCCCCCGAGCGACGGGCCCACCTTGCGCATCGCGCTGGAGGTGGCCGACACGGAAAGGGCCGTCACAGCCGTCCGCGAGCGCGGCGCGCGGCTCATCGCTCCGGCGACCCGCACTCCGTTCCAGACGATCAACGCACGCGTCCAGGGTCCTGCGGGCTGGCAGGTCACCTTCTTCCAGGAGCTCGAGTCGCTCGACGAACGCACGGCACGCGCAGGGTTCACGACCGACGACGAACGCCCCCGCTGACCAGCCGGGTGTCCGCCGTGCCCGGGCTCCGAGGCAGACTGGCAGGCATGGACGACCTGCAGATCGCCGGGGGGCCGGGCGCGCCCCGCGGCCTGACGATCCCTGCCGAGGAGCTCGTCGAGCGGTTCTCCCACGCCTCCGGACCCGGCGGTCAGGGCGTCAACACCGCAAGCTCGCGCGTGCAGCTCAGCCTCGACCTCGGGACGACGACGGCGCTCGACGAGACGCAGCGAGCACGTGTCCTCGCGCGCCTCGCCCCGCAGCTCTCGGGCACCGTGCTGACCATCAGCGCAGCGGAGCACCGCTCTCAGCTCCGCAACCGGGCCGCCGCCCGCGAGCGCCTTGCCGCGCTGCTGCGCGAGTCCGTCCAGCCGGCCACGCCACGCCGTGCGACGCGCCCGACGCTCGGTTCACGACGACGGCGCCTCGAGGAGAAGCGGGCACGAGCGGAGGTGAAGCGTGATCGCCGTCGGCCCCGAATCGAGTGATGGCTCCCCGTCCCGCAACCAGAACGCCTCGGACGGCACGCGAGCCGCGGTCAGGAAGTCGTCCTAGATCGGTTCCTGAGCATGGGACGAGCCGTGCACGGGATGCTCGACACGCATGACGGCACTCCCCACCAACTCGAGCTCCACAGCCCACCGGCGTGCGTCGGGGTCGTGCTCACCCGCAAGGACCAACAGGGCCCCGAGGTCTGCGCCCGGTCCGCAGAGTCGCGCCTGCGCTTCCTCGAGACGCTCTCGGTCCGGCGGGGGCAGCCGCCACGCCTGCCCCAGGAGGCACTGGTAGAGCCAGCGCACGGGGCGACCGCGCGGCTCCGCCTCGCACGCCGCGAGGACGTACGGGATCACGGCACGCGAGACGAGCGGATGGGTCGAGAGTGCCCAGTCGAGACTCCGCCGGTAGCCCGTGGGCCCCGGCGTCATGCCACCACCGAACTGCCCGATCCATCCCTCGCTGCGGTCGAAGAGCGTCACGGTGAGCCACCCGGCGAACCGCTCACGGTCCGCCACCGGTCCAGCATCGAGCTCGTCGAGAAGACCGGAGGCGAGGTCGAGCGCCTTGCGACGAAGCCCGTCGTCGATCGCCTGGACGTACGCATGCCATGTCGCGAGCAGACGCGGTGGCAGGGCCGCAGCGCGCAAGGTGCCGATGTCCATCACGAGGACTCACGGTAGCGGGACGCGCTGGATCTCCTCGCGCCAGTCGTGAGCGCGCACAGGTCAGGGTTCGCGCTCGATGAGACTCGTGCCAAGCTCGACAAGCTCCGCGAGCGAGCTCGCACTGGGCCTCAGGTGGCTCTCATCCATGACGCCCATGTCGACCTCGTAGACGCGTCGATCTCGCAGGCCGAGAACGATCGCGTTCCCTCCGCCGTCGTCGCCGATCATGAAGTACCCCGGCAGGTAGAGGCCCACCTCGTAGTCGACGTTGCGCTGGACGCAGTCCTCGACCCCGAGGATGCTCAGGTTCCCCGGGGTGCTCCCGCCGTCGTAGGTCCTCAGGAGCTCGACGTAGTCCGGCGGCAGCGGACCTCCGTACTCGCGCTCACCCTCGCGGATGGCGTCGTCGGACGCCGGCGGGTTCCACTCGAACGCCGGGCTCATCCCCGTGAGTGATCGATTCACGCCGTGAGCACGTACCGGAGGGTCTCCACCACCTGGTCGGTCGTGGTGCACCAGGCCTGCGCCGCGGCGTCGACCTCCTTGAGCGCGTGGACGATGTCCGCGTCGTGCAGCGTCACGTAGGGCTTGCCGAGCGCGGCGCAGTAACCGGCGTCGAACGCGGCGTTCCACTGCTTGTACTGGTCCCCGAAGCGCACCACCACGAGGTCGGCCTCCTCGATCAGCGTGCGCGTGCGGATGGCGTTGACCTTGGCGGACTGGTGGTCCCGCCAGAACGGGCTCGGGGTCTCGCCCAGGTGGTCGCCCGCGGCATCGCTCGCGGGGTGGTCCGTGACCGGCGCGGTGAACGTCACGTCGAGCCCGGCGGCCTGCGCCCCGCGCTCGATCTCCTCGCGCCAGTCGGTGTGGATCTCGCCTGAGAGATAGACGGTGTAGGTCATGAGTCAAGGCTCCTGTGATGGTGCGGACGGACGCGGTCTCCTCGCTCGACCACATCACGGACCCGGTGCTCGCGCAAGGACGGCGTGCGGGAGCCCCGAGCTCAGACCGCGAGCGCGTCAACCACTTCGAGAGGCTCGCGAGCGGAATGCCCCATCAACGAGGGTCGGGACCACCCGGGAGACGTCCAGCGCGCTTGCCACGTCAACGTCGGCAGAGAAACCCATCGCTTCCAGCTCTCGAGCCCCGACACATTCGCGAATGAACTGCGCCAGACGCGGTCGCACCACGTCGAAGAGGTCAGCAGCCGCAGCAGCCTCAGGGCTCATCGCATCCCGATGGCCGAGACTCGCAAGCGCGGAGAGCACGGCCCCCGCACCAAGGTGATCTTCGAGCGAGGGGCGCAACGAGTCGTCGCCGCGCCAGCGCTCCCCCGCGGCGATGACTGCCACCGAGTCGCCCCGCGCCACTCGAACGGCAGCCACGTCCGCCACAGCGGCCGCGTTCCGGAGACAACCGATGACGACCTGCGCCCCCGACTCGTCCAGGATCGTGGTGATCGTTGACCCGTTCGGTGAGGGCAGCACGAGTCTGGGAACGCTGGGCTCGGTGAGCAATGCTGCGGGCGACAGCGAGAGGGCAGTCGGTGAGTCCGGCAGAGTCGACTCGAGTCGACCGACCGCCAGGACAGCGTCGCGGTCACGAGCGAAGGCCTCTGCCCCAGCCCCCTTCCACCGACAGGGAAAGACACTCATCCCACGCTCGACCGCGACGCACACGGAGGTCGAGAAGCTCAGGACGTCGACGACAACCGCGACATCCGCTTCTACCGCCCGCGCACCCATGGGGCCCCAGTCAAACCTCACGGCATGACGGTGCTGACCGAACACCGCCTGCCGATCATGCGAGCTCACGCGAGGCTCATCACCAGCCGCAGCGCGGCGTCAACCGCGCGCAGTTCAGCGAACGCCAGGTGCCCGACGCGCTCGCCGAGGCGGCTCGGATCCACGGCGCTCGCCTGCTCCGCAAGCACCCGCGTGCGACGTCCCTGGATCTCGATCTCCGGGCGAAACGTGGCTGCTCGCGCCGATGTCGACGTCGGCGCGACCAGCCAGGTCGACAGGCTCGCGAGCTCATCCGCCTGCACGACGACCGCGTAGCGTCGTCCCGACTGCTCGTGCCCTCGAGCATCTCGAGGAGCGTTGAGCTGGAAGACGTCACCACGCACGCAGCGCCTCCATGTCGCGCAACACCTCAGCGGCTTCCGCCCGATCATCCTCATCGGCAGCCAACACTTCCGCCTCAGCACGAAGGCGCGCCTTCGCATGACGGGCGGCAGCTTCGACGAGCGCGTCACGCACAGCCCGAGACACCGGCGTACCGTCGGCAGTCAGTTCATCGAGCGCAAGGCGCGCGTCATCGTCAGGACGAAAGGTGATCGTTGCAGCCATGAGACAACGGTCTCACAAGATGTAAGACATCTCTAGTGCAGGAGTGGCCCGCCTACGCGGCCGCCGATCAGACGTTAAACCGGAACTCCACGACGTCCCCGTCCCGCATGACGTAGTCCTTGCCCTCCATGCGGGCCTTCCCGGCGGCACGGACGGCGGCCACGGAACCGGCCTCGATGAGGTCTTCGAAGCCGATGACCTCGGCCTTGATGAAGCCCTTCTGGAAGTCGGTGTGGATCACACCGGCGGCCTGGGGTGCGGTCCAGCCCTTGTGGATGGTCCACGCGCGGGCCTCCTTGGGCCCGGCCGTGAGATAGGTCTGCAGGCCGAGGGTGTGAAACCCTGCGCGCGCGAGCTGGTCCATGCCGGACTCGTCCTGCCCGTTGGCCTCGAGCATCTCGACGGCCTCCTCCTCGGAGAGCTCCACGAGCTCCGACTCGAACTTCGCGTCGAGGAAGATCGCGTCCGCGGGGGCCACCAGGGCGCGCAGCTCGTCCTGCTTCGCGGTGTCCGCGAGGCCGTCGTCGTCGGTGTTGAACACGTAAACGAACGGCTTGGACGTCATGAGCTGCAACGCCGCGACGCGCTCGGGGTCGAGCCCAGCCTTCGCCGCTCCCGCGAACAGGGTGGTCCCGGCCTCGAGCAGCGCGAGCGCCCCCTGAGCCGTCGCGAGGTCCTCCGCCTCGACACGACGGTTGCGGACGTCCTTCTCGAGGCGAGGGATCGCCTTCTCGAGGGTCTGGAGGTCCGCGAGGATGAGCTCGGTGTTGATCGTCTCGATGTCGTCCGCGGGGTCCACGCGCCCCTCGACGTGCACCACGTCGCCGTCGGCGAACACGCGCACCACCTGGCAGATCGCGTCCGCCTCGCGGATGTTGGCGAGGAACTGGTTGCCCAGGCCCTCTCCCTCGCTCGCGCCGCGCACGATCCCCGCGATGTCCACGAAGGACACGGTCGCCGGGATGATCTTCTCGGAGCCGAACACCTCCGCGAGCTGCGCGAGGCGCGGGTCGGGCAGCGGGACCACGCCGACGTTCGGCTCGATCGTCGCGAACGGGTAGTTCGCCGCGAGCACG
>JAAYZM010000549.1 GCA_012514835.1 Actinomycetales bacterium | reverse complement strand
TGGTGCCCGAGGCCGTCGGTCGCGAGCAGGTCCGCCGTCGGCCACGCGTGCGCGAGCCGCTCCCCCACCGCGAACGAGGTCTCCTTGTCGCGGCGGTCGTGCACCACGAGGGTCGCGGGCATGGCGCCGTCGGCCCCGAGCGGACCGAGGTCGAAGTTGCCGATCGGCTCGGCGAGGAAGTCCACCATGATCCGTTCCATGCGCGAGGCCGTCGGTTCGCCGAAGCCGAGGATCCCCGCGAACTGGTCGATGATCTCGCCGAAGTCGTTGCTCGGTGCGACCAGCGCGAGTCGCTCCACGCCAACGCCACGGTGGACGACGGCCGAGGCGACGTGGCAGCCGAGCGAGTGGCCGACGATGCCTGACGCCGGGCCCACCTGCTCCGCGACGGCGTCGAGCGCCTCGATCATCTCGACGACCGTCCCCTTGCCCGGGCCGAGCACGCCGGGCCCCGCCTCGCCGTGCCCGGGCGCGTCGAACGCGACGACCCGGTGGCCGCGCTCGACCAGCGGCGCGACGAACGCGCCGAGCTGCCCGCGCCAGCCGCCCCACCCGTGGACGAGGTACACGACGGGTCCGTCGCCCCACGACTCGGCAACGGTCTCGCCGCCGCGCGCGGTCTCGAGCCGGAACACCTCGCCGGGCCCCGGCCGGAAGTCCTTGCGACGTCCCGCGTTGCCCGGGAGCGTGGTCCAGATGTCCATGGCCTTGCGGGCCGCCGCGTCCGGGCGCGCGCGGTCGAGCAGTGCGAACTGGGTGCGCAGCGCGGCGAGCTGGAGGGCGTAGCGGGCGCGGGCGGTGCGCGAGCGCGCGGCACGCTGGGGCTGGCTGAAGCTCATGGGTGTCCTCGGTCCAGGTGGTCGGGATGGTCAGGGGTGGGTGTCCGACGGCGGGTCGCCGGGGGTGCCGGGTGGCGGAGGGACCGTCGTCGGCGTCCTCGCGGCGGCCGTGATGAGCGCCTCGACCGCGGCGAGCGCGCGGTCCTCCGCGCGGGGCTCCTCGAGCAGCCGTCGCGCGTGGTGGAAGCCGAGCATCACGGCGTAGAGGTCCGCGCCGAAGCGCGCGGCGTCGGTGCGCGGATCGAGCTCGCCCGTGGACACGGCGCCGGCCACGATCCGCTCGAGCGTGTCGGCGAGGCGCGCGTGCAGGTTGCGCAGGTGGTCGCGGACGGGACCGGGCTGGTCGTCGAGCTCGGCACCGGCCTTGACGAGGAGGCTCCCCCCGGGGTGTCGGCGTCGGCCGCACGTGAGCCACAGGTCGACGAGGGCTCGCAAGCGGGTGAGGCCGCGCGGTGCGCGCAGGGCCGGGGCGATCACGGTGTCGGAGAACTCGGCCCCGGCGGACTCGAGGACGGCGATCTGAAGCGACTCCTTGGACCCGAAGTGGGCGTACAGGCCGCTCTTGGACAGCCCGGTGGCGCTCGCGAGGGTGCCGATCGTCAGGCCGCCGACCCCGATCCGCACGGCCTCCTCGACGGCGCGCGCGAGGATCGCCTCCCGCGTGCGCTCACCCTTGCTGGGCCGCTGTTCCTCGCTCACCCGCCCAAAATAGCACGACCGTCCTTTTCTGCCGTGTCAGGCGCCGATGCGCGGGAAGGGCTCCATCGAGAACACCGCCTCGAGGGGGACGTCGAAGAACGCGGCGATGCGCAGCGCGAGGTGAAGGCTCGGCGCGTACTCGCCGCGCTCGAGGTAGCCGATGGTCTGGTAGTGCACGCCGAGCGCATCGGCGAGCTCCCGACGGCTCACCTTGCGGTCGGCGCGCAGCACCGCGATGCGGTTGTGGACGAGGTCGCTCATGGTCAGCCGATGCGCTGCATGCGTTCGGCCTTGCGCGCCTCGACCGCCGAGCCTGACTCCCGCCTCGCCATGCGGCCGAGGATACGGGGAGTGACCGCAAGGCCGACGAGCCCCCACGCGACGACGATGCCGAACGCGACGGGGAGGTTCCAGCGACCACCCACCTCGAAGACGGCCGCGGCGTCGGGGAGGAACGCCCACCGCAACGCGTGCCCGAGCCAGTACATCGGGAACGCCTGACTCACACCCTGCACCCAGCCCCACAGCGCCGTGATGGGCGTGAAGATCCCGGAGATCGCCGCGAGGCCCATGACGGGCAGGATCGCCCAGGTCGTGACATGGGCGGGCTTGCGCGCGATCGAGCCCACCACGAACCCGATCGGGAAGACGGCCAGCGTGCCCAGGGCGACCACGCCGACGACGGCGACCCACCCCACGACCCCGCGCGAGACGAGCCCGTCGAGGAAGAAGATCGGCGGGACGAGGATCAGCACGAACATCGGCAGCACGCCGAGCCCCTGGTACACGACCTGGCCCGTCACGTAGCCGTCGAGACCGTGCGGCGCGGCCTTCGCGCGCAAGAGCGTGCCGTCCTCGCGCTCCGTCACGAGGGCGTAGGCGGGGCCGACGACGGCGCCGAACACGACCATCGCCGCGAGGACGCCCGGCAGCGCCACGAGAGACGAGCTGAGCTCCGTCCCCTCGACCGTGTCGTGCCGGGCGAGGAAGAGGAACACGAGGAGGCCGACGGACCACATGAGGTAGAAGAGGATGTCGTCCGGCGCGCGCAGCGAGAGCTTGAACTCGGTCCAGCCGCGCTTCGCACCGACCCGCAGCGCGTGTGCTCGGGGGTTCATCGGGCACCTCCTCGGGCCGTCTCCACGGCGGTGCTCTCGTGCCGGTGGACGAGAGCCATGTACGTCTCCTCGAGCGTCGATCGCGTCACCTCGAGGTCCTCGATCTCCTCGCCGTGCTCGGCGAGGAGC
>JAAYZM010000548.1 GCA_012514835.1 Actinomycetales bacterium | reverse complement strand
GCCCTTTATCGGGCGTGGGGGTTCAAGTCCCCCTCCGGACACTCGTTTGAGACAGCGAACGCCAGTGCCCCGCGCCGCCCCAGGCGGTCCGGGGCGCTCGTGTTGAGAGCCACGTTGCGAGGGATGAATGGGACGTATCGATCCGGTGGCTGACGGCACCCGCATCCTGCACGTCGGTCCGCCCAAGACGGCGACGACCTCCATCCAGGCCGCGTTCCACGCCTCGCGCAAGGAGCTGGCGAAGCACTCCGTGGTCTACGCGGGCAGGACTCGACACTCGCGGGCTCCCGCCACGGCGATCGCAATGGAGAAGCTCGGTGTCGAGTTCTCGCGCGCAGCGCTCGAGCAGTGGGACGTCCTGGCCCAGGAGATCAGGGAGAGCGACGCTCGCGTGACCGTGCTGTCGAGCGAGGGCCTCTCCTACGCGAACGTCGAGCGGGGCCGCCGGATCGTCGACCAGATCGGCGGCGCGGCGCACGTCGTCATCACGATGCGCCCCGCGGCCCGGATGGTCCCGTCGGTGTGGCAGCAGCGCGTGCGGCGCGGCTCGGACCAGCCGCTCGACGCGTGGCTCGAGCAGGTCTTCGACCGGGACGCGGCAGGTGAGTTCACGGCGACGCACTACTGGGGACGCTTCGGGCTCGACCGGCTCGTCGCGACGTGGTCGGACGTCGTGGGGGCGGAGAACGTCACGGTCGTCGTGCTCGACCCGAGCGACCATGACCTGGCCTACCGCGCGTTCGAGGACCTCGTCGGCGTCCCGAGCGGCACGCTCTCGCACGTCGCGAGCCTCGCGAACGAGTCGTTCCCGTTCGCCGAGCTCGAGACGATCCGGCAGTTCAACGAGCTGTTCTACGCGGCAGGCGGGACGCGCAAGGAGTGGCTCGAGACGATCCGCAAGCGCGGCTTCGGGGAGTTCCGCCAGCCTGGCTCGCCGCAGCTCACGGGGGCCAAGGCCGACGTGCCGCGGTGGGTGGCCGAGCAGGCCAACGACGTCGCCTCGGGGTGGATCGAGGCGTTGCGCACGTTCGAGGGGCGTCTCATCGGCGACCCGGCGCACCTGCTCGTGGACCCGTCGCGGTACCCGGAGACGACGGCGCCGCCCGAGACCGTGCCGATCAGCTCCGCCGGCCTCTTGGCGCACATCATGTTCGACGCCGCGCGTCGACGCGGGCAGGCACCCTCGGCTCGCACCGCCAAGAAGGCGGCCAAGGCTGCGGGAGCCCCCGCGAGCCCGTCGCCCGCGGCCGGGAGCCCGGTGCGTGCTCGCGCGGCCGGGGCGCGCCGCCGGCTCGTGCGCGCGTGGGCCGCGCTGCGCGGAGCGTGAGCGCCGTGGCCGCGGCGCGGGCCGAGCGCGAGGTCGTCCAGATCTGCCGCGACCTGCTGCGCATCGACACGTCGAACTACGGCGACTCGTCGGGACCGGGGGAGCGCCGGGCCGCAGAGTACGTCGCCGCGTCACTCGCCGACGTCGGCCTCGAGCCGGAGCTCTTCGAGAGCGAGCCGGGGCGGGCGAACGTCGTCGTCCGCATCCCGGGAGTCGACCGGGACCGGCCCGCGCTCGTCGTGCACGGGCACCTCGACGTGGTGCCTGCGGACGCGAGCGAGTGGCAGGTCGACCCCTTCGCGGGCATCGAGCGCGACGGGTGCCTGTGGGGGCGCGGCGCGGTCGACATGAAGGACATGGTCGCGATGATGC
>JAAYZM010000547.1 GCA_012514835.1 Actinomycetales bacterium | reverse complement strand
TCCAGCGCAACAAGGAGCTGCAGGACATCATCGCGATCATGGGTGTGGACGAGCTGTCCGAGGAGGACAAGATCGTCGTCGCGCGCGCGCGCCGCATCCAGCAGTTCCTCTCGCAGAACACCTACATGGCGACGGCGTTCACGGGCGTCGAGGGCTCGACCGTCCCGCTGTCGGAGACCATCGAGGCGTTCAGCAAGATCTGCGACGGCGAGTTCGACCACATCCCCGAGCAGGCCTTCTTCAACATCGGCGGTCTCGAGGACCTCGAGCGGGCCCACGCACGGATCCAGAAGGAGCTCGGCTGACCGGACGCGCGCGGCCCTGCGGGGCCGGCGTGACCGGGGACCCGGCGTCGAGGAGGACGAGTGGCTGAACTCGAGGTTGACGTCGTCGCGGCGGACCGCCGCGTCTGGCGCGGTGCCGCGCGCATGGTGAGCGCCCCGGCGGCCGACGGCGACATCGGCATCCTGCCGGGGCACACGCCGCTGCTCGCGATCCTGCGGGCGGGGGACGTGCGCATCCAGGCCGTGGACGGAGCGGCGGTGACCGTGACCGTGGACGAGGGCTTCCTCTCGGTGGACGACGACAAGGTCACCGTCGTCGCCCACGCCGCCGTCGAGCCGAGCGGTGACGGCGGCCGGCGGCGGGTCCACTAGGGCCGTCGGGGCGGGCGGGCGTGGAGGTCCTCGCGACGCTGCTCGGACTGGGGTCCGTGCTCCTCGTCGTGGGCGGGTTCGTCGGGCTGTACCTGTCGCGGCAGCGCACGCTCTCGCGCCGGGTCGCCTCGTTCGCCTGCCAGCTCAACGCGGGCGAGCAGGTGTCGCGGATGTGGCAGCCCGGCATCGCGCAGTACACCCGCGACCGGCTCCTGTGGTGGCGCTCGCTGTCGCTGTCCCCGCGGCCGGCGCGCGCGTGGTCGCGCAGCGTGCTCACCGTGGAGGACCGCGTCCCGCTGGGGCAGGACGACGAGGAGGGGCGCCCGCTCATGCTCGTGCACTGCCGGCACGGCGCCGAGGCCTTCCAGCTCATGATGTCGGCGCCCGCGTACGCCGGACTGGTCTCGTGGCTCGAGTCCGGCCCGCGCACGCCGGGCCGTCCGCTCGCGTGACGGCGCGGGCCACGGGCCCCGGAGGGGTGAGGCACGGATGAGGATCGTCGTCGCGCGCTGCGCGGCCCGGTACACGGGCCGACTCACTGCGGAGCTGCCGCTCGCCACACGGCTCATCGTCGTCAAGGCGGACGGCAGCGTGCTGCTGCACTCCGACGGCGGCTCGTACAAGCCGCTCAACTGGATGAGCCCGCCCTGCTCGCTCGCGGTGCTGCCGCCGGAGGAGGAGGCGGCGGCCCGCGGCGTCGGCGAGGTGTGGCACGTCCAGCACGCCAAGTCCGACGACCGGCTCGAGATCGAGCTGCACGAGATCCTGCACGACTCGACCCACGAGCTCGGCGTGGACCCCGGCCTGGTCAAGGACGGCGTCGAGGCGCACCTGCAGGCGCTGCTCGCCGAGCAGATCCACCTGCTCGGGCCGGGGCACACGCTCGTGCGGCGCGAGTACCCCACGGCCATCGGGCCGGTGGACATCCTCGCGCGCGACGCGTCCGGCGGGACCGTGGCCGTGGAGATCAAGCGGCGCGGCGACATCGACGGGGTGGAGCAGCTGACGCGCTACCTCGAACTCCTCAACCGCGACCCGCTGCTCTCGGGCAAGGGGCCAGTCCGTGGCATATTCACCGCCCAAGCGATCAAGCCACAGGCACGAGTGTTGGCCGAGGATCGCGGCATCCAGTGCATCGTCGTCGACTACGACGCGCTGCGCGGCCTCGACAACGCAGAGGACCGTCTCTTCTGATGCGCATCCATCACGTCGCCGAGAAGGCTGCTTGGGAGGCCGCCAAGACCG
>JAAYZM010000081.1 GCA_012514835.1 Actinomycetales bacterium | reverse complement strand
GGCGGCGTGGTGGTCGGTCTCGCGGTGCTCCAGGCCGTCCTCGTGGTGGGCGCGCCCCTGCTGCTCGCCCTGTTCGTCGCGGCGCAGCACGCGACCCGGTCCGCCCAGCGCGCCGAGATCCAGGCCCTCGCCCGCGAGCGCGAGGCCCTGGTCCAGGCGGCCCTCGCGCGCGAGCGCACGGCGATGGCGCGCGAGCTGCACGACATCGCGGCGCACCACCTGTCCGGGATCGCCCTCATGGCGGCGGCGCTCGACCGGCAGATCGACACGGACCCCGCCGCGGCGAAGCTCCAGGTGCGTCAGGTGCGCGAGCAGGCCACGTCCACGCTCACGGACCTGCGCCGGCTCGTGGGGCTGATGCGCCCGCAGGACGCGGCGGCGGAGCGGGACGCGGAGTCGATCACCGCGATCGCGGACCTTGTCGCGCGGCATCCTGGCGAGTCGCGGCTCGAGGCGTCCGCCCCCCTCGACACCGACGGTGTGGGCCCGCTCGCCCAGCTCGCCGCGTATCGCACCGTCCAGGAGTCGCTCGCGAACGCGCTGCGGCACGCGCCCGGGGCGCCGTGCGTCGTGACGCTCGCCTCGGACGAGGACGCGGTCGTGGTCACGGCCCGGAACGGGCCTGCGGGGCCGACGGCGGGGCGTGGGCCGACGGCGGAGCTGCTCGGGGGCTCGGGTGGTTTCGGGCTGCTCGGGATGCGCGAGCGGGCGGAGCTCACGGGGTCTGACCTGCGTTACGGTCCGACGCCGGACGGTGGGTGGGAGGTCGTGCTGCGGTTGCCGCGCGACCGGACGACGGGGGATAGCGCATGATCCGGGTGCTGATCGCGGACGACCAGGCGCTCGTGCGCGCGGGCCTGGCGACTCTGCTGGGCGGAGAGCCGGACGTCGAGGTGGTGGGCCTCGCGAGCGACGGCGAGGAGGCGATCGCGCTCGCGCGCGACCTGCGCCCCGACGTGGTGTGCATGGACATTCGCATGCCCGCGCGGGACGGGATCTCCGCGACGCGCGAGCTGTGCGGGCCGGGCGTCGAGGACCCGGTGCCGGTGCTCGTGCTGACCACGTTCGACCTCGACGAGTACGTGTTCGGTGCGCTCGAGGCGGGCGCGTCGGGCTTCTTGCTCAAGGACGCCGAGCCGCAGGTCATGATCGACGCGGTGCGGTCCGTCGCGGCGGGCAACGGCACGATCGACCAGGGCCTCACGCGCCGGGTGCTGCGCGAGTTCGCGGCGCGCCGCAGCCTCCAGCCCGTCACGGCGGAGCGGGCGAGCGAGCTGCTGACGCCCCGCGAGCTGGACATCATGCTGCTGCTCGCCCGCGGCATGTCGAACGAGGAGATCGCGAGCGAGCTGGTCGTGGAGGTCGCGACCGTGAAGTCGCACCTGGCCCGGATGATGCCGAAGCTCGGGGTCCGCTCGAGGCTCCAGGCGGTGGTCTGGGCGTACCAGAACAAGGTCGTCGTCGTCCCCGAGTAGTGCGCTTGCACCCTTCGGTGCAAGCTCGCGAATACCGCCGAAGGCGTCTCGATGCGGGTGGGTCCGCGTCCATAACGTCGAGGGCATGAACACCACAACCCTCACCCGCACGTCGACCGCCCTGCGGCTCGTCGACGTCCACAAGTCCTACGTCAACGGCCCCGACGCCGTCTTCGCCCTGCGCTCGGTCTCGCTCGAGATCGCACCGGGTACCTTTACCGCCGTCATGGGCCCTTCGGGCTCGGGCAAGTCGACCCTGCTGCACTGTGCGGCCGGGCTTGACTCGCCTACGAGAGGCAACGTGGTGGTCGGTGATGTCACCCACGCGGGGATGTCCGCCGACGAGCTCACGCGTTTCCGCCGCGACCACGTCGGTTTCGTCTTCCAGTCCTACAACCTCCTCGATCACCTGACCGTCGCCGAGAACATCGCCCTCCCGCTCCTCCTCGCCGGCCGCCGGCCTGACCCGCAGTGGCAGGCCGAGCTCGTGACCGCCGTGGGGCTCGAGGGCAAGGAGCACCGGCTGCCGGGTGAGCTCTCCGGCGGGCAGGCGCAGCGCGTCGCGATCGCCCGGGCGCTCGTGTCCCGCCCCACCGTCGTCTTCGCGGATGAGCCCACCGGGGCCCTCGACTCCCACACCGGTGCCCAGATCCTCTCGCTGCTGCGCGAGACCCAGCAGCGCCTCGGTCAGACGCTCGTGGTCGTGACGCACGACGCCGTGGTGGCTTCCGTCGCGGACCGCGTGCTGTTCCTGCGCGACGGCTGCTTCGTGGGGCACCTCGACGGCGCCACCCCCGCCGAGATCACAGCCCGGCTCGGGGAGCTGCGGTCATGAGCGGCACCTGGAAGTTCGCGCTCTCCGCAGCGCGCGTCTACCGCTCGAGCCTCGTGGGCTCCTTCGTGATCGTCGTGCTCGCCTCGGCGCTCCTCGCCGCGACCGGTGTGCTGGTCGAGTCCGGCTCACGTTCTGCGATCCCCATGCTCACGACCCTCTCGACGTCCTTCGGGGGCACCATGCTCATGGTGGTCCTCCTCGTGGTGGGCTCGACCTTCGCCGCGGGACTGCGCCAGCGCGCCCGCCAGTTCGCGCTGCTGCGCGCCGTGGGTGCCACGCGCTCGCAGGTGCGGGCCATGATCACGGCCGAGGTTGCCGTCCTATTCGCCGCCGCCGTGCCCGTGGGCGCCATCCCGGGGCTGTTCCTGGCACGCACCTTCGTGCCGCTCCTCGAGTCCGGTGGCGTGGTGCCGCCCGGCTTCGAGCTCACGCTCTCGGCGTTGCCCGTCCTCGCCGCGGTGGCTCTCCTCGGGCCGACGGCGCTGCTCTCGGCGCGCGTCGCCGCCCGTGAGGCCGTCCGGACCGACCCCACGCAGGCCGTCCGTGCCAGCGCGGTCGAGAAGGCCGAGCTCTCGCCCGTGCGCCGCGTGCTCGCCGGTGTGACGGTCGCGTTCGGCTTCGGTGCGGCGCTCGTGCCGTTCTTCATGCCCGGCACGTTCGGGGCCGCCGCGGGGTCCGTCTCGGCGCTCCTGCTCATCACGGCCGCCGCGCTCGCGGGCCCGGCCCTCGTGGGCGGGGCTGCCCGACGGATCGCCCGTCTCGCGCCTTCGCTGGGTGGGGCACCCGGGGCGCTCGCCGTCCTCAACGCCCGGGGGCACTCGCGGCGCCTCACGGCCGCCGTCGTCCCCCTCGCCCTGCTCCTCGCCCTCGGCACGGTGCAGGCGAGCCTCGACACCACCATGGTGCGGGCCGCGCGCCACCAGCTCACCGAGGGCATCGTGGCCGACGCCGTGGTGCGGGCCCCCGCCGGGCTCACCACCGCCGAGGCGGCCGCGCTCGGCGAGCTCGACGGGGTCGAGGCCGCCGTCGTCACGGGCGCTGTGCCCGTCGAGATCAAGAACCAGGAGGTCGAGGACGAGCCGTTCTCGATGGGTGAGCTCGAGTGGGAGCCCGCCGGGCTCTCCGTGGTGCCGCCCGACGTGGCCCAGGGGATCGACCTCGGTGTCACCGCGGGCTCGCTCGATGACCTCGCGCGGGCCGGGACCGTGGCTGTCGCGGCGGACGCCGTGATGGGCACCGTGCAGCGCGTCGGTGGGTCGATCACCGTACGGGACGTCGGGGGCACCGAGCAGGTGCTCGAGATCGTCGCCGTGTTCTCCCGGGGTCTCGGGTTCGGGCCGTTCTTCGTGGG